>JACSSI010000762.1 GCA_014879345.1 Anaerolineae bacterium
TTTATTGAGTTGGATGAATCTGATCTGGATGATTTGTTTGATGAAGCTGATTTAGGCGGGGCTGGCATAGATGATTTCTGGGAAGATGTTACGACTGAGCATAGTTTGCCTGATGCAGACGGCCTTTCGCTGGATGAAGCACGAGAACAAGGCTTGTTCCCCACAGATTTGGATTTAAACGATTTTCCGAAATAAGTAAAATTTTACCTGTGCTGTTTTCGCTGATGCTGCTTATAGGCACATTCCAGATAGTTGATGATATGGGCAGCGACATCTTCCCCTGTGACTTTTTCAATCCCTTCTAATCCGGGCGACGAGTTGACTTCTAGCAGCAATGGCCCTCTCTTTGAAGAAACAATGTCTACGCCAGCAACGGGTAGGCCATGAGCCTGGGCAGCCGCGACGGCAAGCTTGATGGTTTCTGCGTCTGGGGTGATGGGAACGGCCGTTCCTCCCAGATGTAGGTTAGAGCGAAACTCCCCTTGCGTAGCAGCCTGTCGTTCCATAGCCGCCACACATTTGTTACCCACCACAATCAAACGCCAATCCTTACCGGCTGATTCTGCAATGAACTCTTGAATAAGTGCCTGTCGTTTGGCACTCTGAATTTTGTGCATGACGGCAGCAGCCGTGGCAAGATTGCGTGCCAGGATGACTCCTTTTCCCTGCGTACCCTGAATCAGCTTGATAATAACGGGTGTGCCACCAACTGACTGAATGGCTGAAAGAAGGGCGGATGGTTGAGCAATAACGGCCGTTTTCGGCACAGGTAGGCCATGTTGAACCAAAAGCTGCATACTGCGCAGCTTGTCCCGGGATTGGGCAATGCCTTCAGACGGGGCTGTCGAGATCACGCCCTGGCTTTCAAACTGACGCACCACAGCCAAGCCATATTCAGTGACCGATGTACCAATCCGCGGAATAATCGCATCAACTGACTGCACATACTGAGCATTATTAGAAAGAGAACCCCAATAGATTGGGCGATGTTTGTGAGGGATGACAACCTTGATTTGATTGCCATTTTTCGCCAAACCCATCTCCACCGCAACCGTCATGGTATCAATAACCTTCACGTCATGGCCCCGCGCTCGTCCGGCTTGAGCCAGGCGGCGTGTACTGTAAAGCGTACGATTTCGTGACAAGATACCTATTTTCATATGAGTGCGTTGACCTGTATTATCAACATCGTTACAATCACCTCGCTGTTTTAGAGAGGTAATATTGTATGAACGAAGTCGAAACTTTTGTTATTGTACCAACTTATAATGAAGCTGATAACCTCGATGATTTGGTTACACAGCTATTGGCACTGCCAGTTAATTTAGGCGTGCTTGTCGTGGATGATAATTCGCCAGATGGAACCGGTGATTTGGCTGATGCCTGGGCTGAAAAAGAACCAAAGCGCGTTCATGTCATTCACCGTCCCGGAAAAATGGGTTTAGGAACGGCTTATATTGCTGGCTTCAAAAAAGGCATGACTGAGCTTGACGCCAAACGCATTATGACAATGGATGCAGACTTTTCGCATAACCCTCGCTATATCCCGGCGATGGTAGAACTGAGTGAAACCAAGCATGTGGTTATCGGCTCCCGTTATGTGCCGGGTGGCGGACAAGAAAATTGCTCCTGGAAACGTATTATGCTTAGTAAGGGTGCCAACATGGTGGCAAAAATATTGCTTGGCTTAAAGGCAAAAGATACCACAGCCGGTTTCCGATTGTACCGCCGTGAGGTACTGGAATCAATTCCTTTGGATGAGGTATTTTCCAGTGGTTACTCCTTTTTGGTTGAGATGTTGTTTATGTGCCAACGTCGTGGCTGGCAAATTGGAGAAGTACCGATTATTTTTGAAGATCGGCGTGCCGGAACAACCAAAATTTCAAAAAATGAGGTTTTTAAAGCGCAGTATACCGTTTTTCGGCTATTTGCGCGGCGTTTACGCGGGACTGAACCACGACGACCTGCGGTGCCTGTATCAACGTTATGATTTTAGTAAACTGTGATCTGTGCGGTGAGGATAATTATCAAGTTCGCTATCCAGCTACATTAAACGGAAGTAGCGATATTCAAGTTGAGGCGTTTCGTTGTACAAACCCCGGTTATGGGCATCATCCCCAAATTGTGATATGTGAAAATTGTGGTTTTGTGTATGCCAATCCTCGCTGGTCTGAGGATGAGTTGATTGGGGCGTATGCTGCGGTTGAAGATGAAACGTATGTGACAGAGCGTGCTGGCCGGGTGTTGACGTTTCAAAAACATCTACAGCATATGGAAAGGTGGACAGGGGAGGGAAACGGCCGTTCTCTCTTAGATATTGGTGCTTACATAGGCGTCTTCGTAGAACAGGCACAAAAAAGCGGGTGGCAGGCTATGGGCGTTGAACCGTCTGACTGGGCGGTGGCGCAAGCCCGAAGTCATGGTCTGAATGTCATCGCCGGTACCCAGGATGCACCTGAACTGCAAGGCAAAAGCTTCGATGTTATCACCATGTGGGATGTGATTGAACATGTAGACAGCCCTTTCGAAGAAATGGCGAAGGCATACCAGTTGCTTAAGCCCGGCGGCTGGCTGGTAATGCATACTATGGATATTAGCAGCCTGACTGCGAAATTGATGGGTAGCCGTTGGCCCTGGTTTATGGATATGCACCTGCACTATTTCAGTAGAAAATCAATGGCGCAAATGCTGGAGAAAACCGGTTATGAAGTGGTGTGGTCTGGTTCACAAGGGCGCTACTTACGCTTAGGCTACATCGCCAGTCGCATTGGTGGCTTGCATGCCTCATTAGGCAAGCTGACGACCAGGATTGTGCACGGTTTAGGGATGGCTGAAGTGGCTTTGCCTGTTAACTTTGGTGATTTGTTTACTGTTTATGCCCGTAGG
>JACSSI010000763.1 GCA_014879345.1 Anaerolineae bacterium
ATTTGCATTTATGCCTGAAAAAGCTGCTTCGCAAATACAAAATCTCGATTTTGGCTCAACCTTATTTGATTCGTCCGCATCTGCCTGAGCCAGATTCGGAACCCATACCGACATCGTTTTGGATGCGCAGTGGTGAAATTAACTTTTTTGATGAGGAGAAATGAGATGGATATTGGTATGCTGTGGTTAGATGATGATAAACGACGGCCGTTTGAAGAAAAAGTGAATCGTGCTGCTGACTATTACCGCGAAAAATATGGTAGTTTGCCTGAGTTATGCCTGGTAAACAGCAGTATGCTGGCTGAAGAAAAGAAAAAAGTCGGCCACATTGAGGTGCAGCCGACTAAAAATGTTTTACCCAATCATTTCTGGCTCGGCATGAGAGCCAGTTGATACTATTTTACCTGAAGCAAAATCGAGCGATTCCCTCCGGCTACCATTGTCATCTCGGCGTTATAGGAACGGCCGTTTTGTAAAGTCACTTCCCCCGCAATCAAGGAGCCTACTTCCTGCTCCTGGCTTATAAACTCAATCAAATCACCATTGATTAATGTTTCAATTTTTTCGCCAATCACATGCGCGCCTGCTAAATTGAGTGCTTCCCGAGCTGCTGAATTGGCAATCAGCAGTTCATTTCCTGCTTCAAGCACGATCACCGGATCATCAGTCAAATCGACCACGGCGCTTAATGTATTCTTCTCAGATTCAATTTCGCTGTAAATATTGGCGTTATTGATGGCAATGGTGGCGTACCCACCAAGCGCTGAAAGCGCACGGGTATCATTGCTATCAAACGAAGTTTCCTTGAGCCGATTGGTTACGCCCAAAACCCCGATAGGTTTGTTTTGTAAAATCAGCGGAACGTAAATCAAAGATTTCACCAGGAGCGCTGTGTGCGTGCGTTTCCACTGAGAATCATTGCCGATGGCAATGGCTCGTTTTGTTTGCAAAACTTTACCGGCAAGACTATCGGAGACACGCTTACGCATGGATTTTGCTTTAGAATCCAGGTTTTTAGAGGCACGGATATAAAGCTCACCTTGCTCCTCATCCAGCAGCATGAGGGAGCCTTCTTCAGCGCCGACTACATAAACAGCCGCCTCTACCACACGATGCAGCACTTCCTCTAAATCCAGCGAAGAGGCAACTGATTTACCCACGCCATATAACACATTTAATTCTTGAGCGCGGCGTTGAAGCTGTGAATTGCTTTCCATCAACTGCTGCACCAATTGATCCCGTTCGCGTGCGAGACGGCTTTCACGCAAAGCCCTGTCAACTGATTCACTTATTTCGTCGGCATCAAATGGCTTGATAACATAGTCACGGATACCTAAACGGAAAGCAGCAACGGCCGTTTCCTCTGAGCCATGTGCAGTTGCCAGGATTGAAGGGATTTCAATGCCTCGTTCTTTCAGCTTTTCCAATACTTCCAAGCCAGTCAAGCGGGGCATTTGCTGGTCTACAATCATCAGATCAGGTTCTTTGGCAATAGCCATTTCCAAACCCATCAGACCGTTCGATGCAGATAAGACCTCAAAACCCTTGGGCTTAAGGATATATTCACTTAAAAATTCACGAATTTCTTGAGAATCGTCAATAACGAGAACACGTTCGTACATGCGCGCCATTCCTTTAGGATTGGTGATTGATCTTCCCTAGTTTACTACTCGGTTAGTCCACAGGCAAATGAAGTTCACTTTTTGGTGCCGTAGGGTTTTCATGGGTTGTCTTGACAAAGGCCATTGGTACAATTTGTGTCCTACAATTTTTTACTGAACCTGGACTGGAGCAGAATAAAGTCCAAAAGCGAAAAGAGTCAAAATCACATGGGAAAATTCATCATTGAAGGGGGTCATCAGTTACAAGGCACAATTACAGCCAGCGGTAATAAAAATGCAGCCCTGAAACTATTACCAGCTTGCTTGCTAACTGATGAGCCAGTCATATTACACAATATTCCAAATATTCAAGATGTCAATAACACAATATTGCTTTTGCAGGACATAGGCGTCGATATCCTTGATTTAGGTGGCGGCAGTTGGCGTGTTCATGCCAAAAATGTGCGTACCAGTGAATTAGATAGCAGTTTGGCTGGCCGCACCCGAGCCTCATTTGTCTTTTCTGGCCCGTTAGTGGCAAGAATGGGTGAAGTTATACTGCCGCTGCCCGGTGGTGATGTGATTGGTGGACGGCCGTTAGACACATTAATCCGAGGCTTGGAAGCATTGGGAACAGAGGTGGAACTGGTTGGTCAGGGCATCTTTCGCATGAAAGTGAAGCAGTTGGTTGGCGCGGGCTATCACCTGCAAGCGGAAGCCAGCGTTACAGCCACTGAAAACACCGTCATGGCCGCTTCTTTGGCAAAAGGGACTACCATCATCGACAATGCGGCATGTGAGCCGCATGTGCGTGATTTGTGCAATTTCCTCAACCAGATGGGTGCGCAAATCGAAGGCATCGGTACAAACCGTCTGACGATTCACGGGGTTGAAAGATTGAGCGGCACTGAGTTTCGTATTGGTGCTGACTTCATGGAAGTGGGCAGTTTTATCGGCGCAGCGGCCGTTACCGGTGGTGAAATCCGCATCAAAGATGCTGATCCGCATAATCTGGGGATGATCGAACTTGTTTTCGAGCAATTAGGTGTGCATTGGCTTGTTGAAGACAATGACATCATCATGGTGCCTAGTGAACAGCGCATGACCATTGCGCCATCACTGGGTGGACGCATCCCCCACATTAAGCCGATGCCCTGGCCCGGTTTTCCCCCAGATTTAATGAGTATTGCCGTTGTGATTGCCACGCAATCTCGAGGCACTGTGCTGCTTCATGATTGGATGTATGAAAGCCGCTTTTTCTTTGTGGATAATCTGACATTTATG
>JACSSI010000764.1 GCA_014879345.1 Anaerolineae bacterium
GACATCGCCATGTCCAACCTCGGCTTGATGATCTTCTACGACCTCATCAACAAGCATAAAAACCTGCTCGCCGAGCGCGTCTTCTGCCCCTGGACGGACATGGAAGGCCACATGCGCGAGAAAAACGTACCCCTCTTCTCGCTGGAAACCAAACACGCCATCCGTGACTTTGACCTGCTGGGCATGACCCTGCCCTACGAATCCCTCTACACCAACGCGCTCAACCTCATCGACTTGGCCGGAATGCCTGTGCGCAGCCTCGACCGCGACAACAGCTACCCGCTCATCATCGCAGGTGGTCACTCTTGCTACAATCCAGAACCCATGTCTCCTTTCATCGACGTGTTCGTCATCGGTGAAGGCGAAGAAGCCATCCTCAAAATCATTGGCGTGTTGCGTGCCAGCAAGCACTTAGACCGGGAAACGCAATTGCGCTACATCGCCCAAATCGAAGGTTGCTACGTACCCCGTTTTTACGACGTGGCCTACCACGATGACGGCCGTGTGCAAGCCATCACGTCCATCATGCCCGAAGCCCCTGCCAAAGTCCTCAAAACCATCGTGCCGCAGATGCCGCCGCCCGTCACTGACTTCATCATTCCCTACATCGAAACGATCCACAACCGCGCCCCCATCGAAATTATGCGCGGTTGCACGCGCGGCTGCCGTTTCTGCCACGCGGGCATGGTCACGCGCCCCGTGCGCGAACGCCCTGTCGCAGAAGTGCTGACTGCCATGGAGAAAATCCTGGAATCGACTGGTTACGAAGAGATTGCCCTGCTTTCGCTTTCCTCCAGCGACTATACCAACGTGCTGGAACTGACGGAAAAAATCGGCCAGCAGTTCGGCCAGTTGGGACTGAACATCTCGCTGCCCTCCTTGCGCATCGAATCGGTGTCCACGCAGCTCATGGACAACCTGGGCGACAGCCGCCGTGGTGGGTTTACCCTCGCGCCTGAAGCCGCCACCGAAAAGATGCGCAATACCATCAACAAATACGTCGCCGACGAGGAACTCCTGGAAACCGCCCGCGAAATCTTCCGCCGCGACTGGCGCACCATCAAACTCTACTTCATGATCGGCCACCCCCTGGAAGAGATGGAGGATGTGCAGGCTATCATCGACCTCTCCAAAGCGGTGCTGGCTGAAGGGCGCAAGTTCCACGGCAAAAAAGCCAGCGTCAACGTAGGCGTCAGCACCTTCATTCCCAAACCCCACACCCCCTTCCAGTGGGAACCGATGGATGACGTGGATAATGTGTATGCCAAATTGAGCCATCTGAAGCGGGAATTACGTGGTCCTGGTCTGCGTCTGCGCTGGAACGATCCGCGTGAATCGCTGTTTGAAGGTTTCCTGAGCCGGGGCGACCGGCGCGTGGCGGAAGTGGTGGAACTAGCTTGGCGCAACGGTGCCAAGTTCGATGCCTGGTCGGAGCATTTTAGCGAAGCCACCTGGACGGAAGCGTTTGCCACACAAGGTTTAGACCCGGCCTTCTACACCCATCGCAAACGCGCTATCGACGAAATTTTCCCCTGGGAACACATCGACATTGCCGTGACAAAGAAGTTCCTGACACAAGATTACCTGATGAGTCAGGAACAGGAGACCCGCGTGGACTGCCGGAATCAATGTTTTGCTTGTGGCATTCTGCCCAAGCTCAAAGACCTGCGCCGCGAAACACCAGACGATGCCTGGGAATGCCCCACCGTGCCCACGCGCAAACACCACACGCCGCCCCCTCAGCGCATCCTCATGGTGGATAGCATTCCTCTGCCGATGGCAGGTGATTAAAACAGAAAGACCTAGCTTAAAAGGCTAGGTCTTTTTTGTGGAGAAACGGCCGTTTTCCCATCAATCACTTAATTGCGCCACCGTAATATCCATAGCCGCTGCCAGTTTTTTTAAGGTAGACGCACGTGGCTTTGCGTCGTTTTTTTCTAGTCGTGCCAAGGCTGGTTGCGTGATACCAACTCGTTGGGCTAACTCTTGCTGCGTTAGATTAAAATATTCTCGCCAGGCACGCAGTAAGGATATATCACCTAGTAACGTGGCTTTCACAATTTCGTGGGGAATCCAGGTGCTGTTATCGACGGTATATTGTTGCGTTAATTCTTGGTATTCATCCCAAGGAATGACAGCAAAAGCAGGTTTCCCGTTACTTGTAATAATTTGGGGATTAGTAAGTGTGTTCATCTCTTTTTTTCACCTCTTGGATAAGGTATATACTTATTTCGCCTTCTTCCAAATCAAAAAAATACGCGGTATCTTCCCACGCGCAAGCGATAACCATATTGATGATTGACAAGTGGTATAACATTACGCCACCCATCCGGCTCTGGCAATTGTTCAACGGCGTTGATAACGGCCGTTTTAGCCTTAAGTGGCATCTTTTTTAGTTGCTTGTAGGCTCGTTTATTCCACTCAATCTTGCTCACGCTTGAATTATACCACTTTATATCATTTGTGGAGGTGAATTATATCATTTTGAGCAAACTGCCGTTTTTTATGCCACCATTTTCACGGGACAAGATTGAATCGTTTTTGCCCGTTTGACAAAGGGCATGAGAATGTTGGTATCATTGGCTATCATGCCATTCCTCGACAATACCTTGCTGAACGGCCGTTTCCATTTCTTCTATTGTCTTTGCTAAACCTTCATACTTGAGACAACCTGCAACTTCTTCGATGGTGGTAGGAACAAACGGCCGTTTTGCTTGGCGCAATATGTCATCGCTGGCATTGATAGTGTTCATAGTAAATCCGCATGATAAGATTTTAGAGAGTGTAAGTTTTTCGGAGAAAGCTTGTCAATGAGAAACGGCCGTTTCACGACCAATCTCCTAATTTGAAAAATGCCAGAAACGGGTATGCTAGGGGCATGAAA
>JACSSI010000029.1 GCA_014879345.1 Anaerolineae bacterium
GGGCTGACTTCTTGAATCAAGGCGGCATACTCCAAAATGGCAGGAATGCTGCGCAAGGCCATGGCAAAGCCGCCCGGCCCCGTTGTTTCCTGTCCTAGCACGCCGTGGCGCAAGGCGATGCGTTCATCGAATATGCGCCCCTGTTCATTGCCTACCCGAATGGATGTGACCACATAATCTGCGCCGGTAACGGCCGTTCTGGCATCCGTCGTCATGGTAATTTTGACTGGACTGTTTGCCTGCCGAGCCACCATCTGGCACACATTGCCCATAATCTGTAATTTTTCGGCATCATTATCCATCAAGCATAACTCTTCAAGGTGAAGACGCTCTGCCCGTTTTAACGTTGAGTTGACAAACAACGGGGCACGCACCCCGCCGCCGCCAATGAGTGTAAGCTTCATAGTTCTCTGTTCCTTCGTGATAGTTCAGCAATTCTCAATTTGAAACCTAGTTGTAGGGGCGGGACAAGCGGATCATGTTTTTGCCAGTCACCAACGCAACTTCTCCCGCCTGTCTCGCCCAGGTTTGCGCTACTTGAGTGGGCACACGGCAAGGGAGTCGCTGATCATATGTCCATCTTCAAGCACGAAAGCTGCCGCACCACCTGCCAGCGCGTTGTCACTATCTTCCACTTCAACAAGCAAGTGACCATCTATCCACGCCTTTAACTGGTTGCCATTTACCTGTAACCGCAACGTGTAAGACTGCCCTATTTCCCAGGGGAAATCTATTTCAGCTAAAGTCTTCACACCATCCAGCGCCTTCACCAGGCAAACCTTGTTGCCAGTTGCCAGCAGCAAGGCGTAGTAACGCCGCATCCCTTGCACCCGTGCCCCAATTCCGGCTGTCTGGGCAAGTGTGAGTTGAATTGTCGCTTCCACCTCGTAATTGTGCCAATCGCTCGTGCCTTGAATAAGTAGCCCTGTGCCCTCATTTTGCGTGAGCTTATAGGCTTCATCTGACCACTTTTCCCACTCATCCATGCCATCAATCCAGGCACGCCGCCAAACACGAGTCCCTTTTGGACTAACGCTGCCCATATCAGCGGGTCGCGCCAAGACAACATCCGGCTCGCCGCTCCAGGTAAGCATGTCCAAATAGAGAATGCCTGCTGATTTTGCCTGCCCCTCAATGCCAACCTGGGCAATCGGCTGTCCCCCGGTATCCGGTATCTGCCAAACCAGTTCTGATGATTGATTTGGCTCCAGGCTAACTTGCGGCCCGTAGACAACATTCAATTGGGTATCATTGTCGTAGACTTTGATAAAAAGTCGGACGGTCAAGGGTTCTTCTGCACTTACTCTGGCTCGCATAGTTTGCCCCGCATAAATCGTGGGCGAAGCAATAAACGAATAACCACGCATTTTCAGTTCATCAGGCATGATAAACGTGGGGGTTGCTGCACTTCCCGTCGTTTGGAAGCGCATTGCCAGGGCGCGATTCCCCTCCAAACTGTGTCCTTCAACATTTTCCAGAACGGTATCATCAGCATCGGCTCGGAAACCTTGCACCGAACCCGGAAATTCAAAATTGAATCGTGCCCCTCCTTTCGGTAAATAAGGAGGAACATGCTTAAGGGCGTGTCCAATATTAATAATAGCCAAAGACTCGTTAACAGCGTCCGAGATAGCTCGGCCACCTTCGGCAGTGGGCATCAGGATTCGGTCTTCAACGGGGCCGCGCCAATCGGGACCGCCATCCAATCCGGCAAGGCCATTTTTTATTCCCATCAAGCAGCCTAGATTGCCAGCGTTGCAATCCGTATCCCAGCCCGCCGTATTGACCACCTTCATCGCCGTCTGAAAATCATCATTGCTGTATAACAAGCCCAGGATGACAAGCGCATGGTTGGGAATAATATGAACTGCGCCGCCATATCTATCATAGCCATAGTGGGACTGAATCTTCTTGAATGTTTTGTGCCAGTCAGGTTCTGCGGCGTGCCAACCACGCAAATCATTAATCATCCTATAGATGGTTGATGACGTTGGAATCATCGACGTGCCTACATCCAGCAGGGTATCAATCCTGGATTCAACGAATGCCTGAGATTCCATCGCGGCCAGCACTTGAGCACCGTAAATTGCTTCCCCGTCGTGGGAGACACTCGCGGCGCGGCGGGCGAGATCAGCCGCAAATTCAGGGTCTCCTGGTGCGACCATCGCCCACCCATCAATGAAGATTTGTGATCCAATCTGTTCGGCTACGATGGCTCCGTTACTGGCAATTGAGCCGCTCTGTGGTGCCTGAATGCCACGCTTGAGTCGCAGATAGGCTGTGTGCTCTGTTGAATTGCCCATTCCTCCCCACCATAAAATGGTGCGATTCTCAATAATATAGTTCAGCCAGCTTTGGCCGATTTGGGCAGGAGTCAGGTCGCGGGAATTGTTGTAATCGGGCAAGGCGCGCAGAAAGGTAAAGGTGCCGGTGATGTCATCATCGGTAACGATAAGGGGCGGGTCAAAATGGCTACCCCATCTTTCGAGATAGAATTCCCCAATTCTATCGTTTACGTAATATGAAACTTCGCCGAGTTTGGACATGATATCAGCGTAAGTCCACCCCTCAAATGGGCGTCCTAAATAGACACCGATGATTTTACCCAATACACCGGCGTAGACGCGCTCGGCGTAGTCATTTGGAATAGGCATAATATTTACTCCTGTATTTTCATTTTTTTTGTTTGTGAAAGTAGTTTCAGGACGGCATCTCTGCTAGGCATGGCCTCTTGAGCGCCAACTTTGGTCACGGCCAATGCGCCACCAGCCAGTCCCCATTCAATGGCTTGATTTAAAGGCTTTGCTTCATAGAGGGCAGCCGCGAGTGTGGCATTAAACGCATCCCCGGCGGCAACGGTATCAACCACGGGTACAGAAATCGCTGGAACGAAATGCCCTTTTCCCATAACGGCCGTGTAAACGCCTTGGCCCCCTAGTTTGATGATCACATGGCGGAAGCCTCGACCAAGCAATACCTGAGCCGCTGCTTCAATACTGGCTCGATCAGTCACAGGGAACCCTACGAGGACAGATGCTTCGGACTTGTTGGGGGTGAGAATGTCTACGTTTGCGCCGAGGGCATCCGGTAGTTGGCAAGCTGGGGCAGGGTCCAGAATCACCCTAATTCCCCGCCGATGCGCCATGTCAGCCGCCGCGCTGACAATTTTCAGGGGGATTTCCAATTGTAATAATAGAATCCTGGCACCTGCAAGCGCTTCATCCAACCGTGCCAGATCAGCTGCATCAATTTTGCCATTCGCTCCAGGGATGACAATGATGTGGTTTTCACCTTGATCATTCACTTCTATCAAGGCCACGCCTGATGAACTTTGCGGTGCTCTTATGACGTAAGAATAATCGATATTGTTGACTTCCAGGTTCTTGAGGAGCGCATCGCCAAATACATCACAGCCTACCCGTCCCACCATGCGCGTGGGCACGCCCATGCGGACACAGGCAACAGCCTGATTTGCACCTTTACCCCCTGGCGTAGTGGCAAAAGAATGCCCGATTAATGTTTCGCCCGGTTGTGGTAGGTGTGCTGCACGAGCGACAAGATCCATGTTGATACTACCAAATACAACAATGCTCATTGTCTATCCTTTGAGTCCCACGGAAGCAATGCCTCCGATGAGTTTCTCCTGGGCAAAGAAGAACAGAATTAGCGGCGGGATCATCATGATCAGGTTGGCCGCCATCAACAGATTGTTATTGGGGTTTTCACGTGTGGCGAAGCTGGCTAAGCCAATCGCTACAGTAAATTGACTTGTGTTGGTCAGGTAGATCAGTGGCCCCAGAAGATCGCCCCACGTGTTCAGGAACAGAAACACGACCTGAACTGCAACGACAGGCATTGAGAGAGGCAAGATAATGCGCCAGTAAATCTGAAAATAATTAGCGCCGTCGATAATGGCGGCCTCGTCTAGGGCAACGGGAATTGTTTTCATGTACTGCGTAATCAGGAAGATGAAAAACGCATTGCCGAAAAATGCCGGAACCACCAGAGGTAGGATGGTGCCATACCAGCCAAGTTTGTTGAACATAATGAACGTGGGGATCATTAATACGGCAAAAGGAATCAGCATGGTAACCAGAAGAAAATTGAATAACATCTTCTTTCCCCGAAACCTCATTCTGGAGAAAGCAAAGGCACACATCGTGCAGGAAATAACCGATCCGATCACGTTGAGGGCAAATATCTTCAGGGTATTGAGTGTGAAAATAAAGAAAGGCAGATTACGATTGGTTAAGGCGCGTGAAAAGTTTTCCCAGTGCCAATATTTGGTTGGAAAAAACTCGGGTGGAATGGTGAATGTTGGTGTGTTATCTGGCCTAAGCGCTGTGGTGAACATCCAGCCTAATGGCAGGAGGATGAAGGCGCAGAGAATAAAAAGAATGCCGTACACCATGAAGTTCTTGGAAAATTTTGAAATACGGTATTGAAACGGCCGTTTTTTCCCGCGTATATTAGAAGGCAAGCCCATTCTAACTTTCCCCTTTTGTATCAACTTCGTAATAAACCCAGCGATTAGAAGTGCTGTTGATGACAAGAATCGTTATGGCAGAAATTAATACGAGAACCCAGGCCAGTGCCGAAGCATAGCCGAAGCGACTTTCCCGAAAACTCTCATTATAGATATTTAGCAGATAAAACATGAGTGCCCCGCGCCGCGCACCACGACCACTTAAGACAAAGGCAATATCAAATATCTGAAAGGCTGCGGCCAGGCTGGTTATCAATTGAAAAAAGATGGTAGGAGTTAGTAGGGGAAGAGTGATCCTGGTGAATTTTTGCCAGGCGCTGGCACCGTCAATATCCGCTGCTTCATACAGCGTCGGGGGAATATTCTGCAATCCCGCCAGATAAATGATGGTGCCGCCGCCAATACCCCACAACCCCATTAGCACAATCGCAGGGACGGCCCACTGTTCGCTCATAAGCCAGCGAGGGGGGTTGGCAATGCCAATGCCGCGCAGAAACTGGTTTACAATGCCAGCATCGGGTTGAAGAAGCATGGAGAACATAACGGCAACGGCCGTTCCTGCCAAAACAGAAGGCATAAACATCACAGTTCGCAGCACATACATCCCACGCAACTTCTGGTTCAACAGCACAGAAAGCCCCAGCGCCGCTGCCGAAAACAGCGGAATAGACAGCAGCATATACTTCAGTGTCACGCCCATAGAATTGTAGAAATCACGGTCATGAAACATCTTCTGGTAATTTGCCAGACCCACCCATTCGGGGGGTGAAAACAGGTTCCATTTTGTAAAGCTAAGGGCAAAAGAGGCAAGAATTGGCCCCAGCAAGAAAAATATTACCCCTAGAATCCAGGGGAGTAAAAAGAGATAGGCTGCCCGTTCTTCTCTGGCTGCCAACGGGGACAACTTGCCCTTTTTCTTTGTGGCGGATTTAGTTTCCAATCCTGATGCTTCCATGCTTTCCTCACCATCACATATATAAGCGAAGTGCCGTAAACTGCGTCTACAGCACTTCGCTATCTGACTTCGCTAAAGCCTATTCCTTGAAGCTATCCCAGGTGTCCCATGCTTGGTCGAGCGTTTCCTGTAGAATCGGAACGTATTCGTCCAATACCTCCTGAGGAGGACGGCCGTCTTCCAACATGTCACCCTCATAAGCGTCCCACAAAGGGCCAATGATGTCCCAGAAGCCGGGTACAAGTATGCCGGGTCTAGCCAAAGCAATAACCTGTACTGCTTGCTGGCGACCTTCACTTTCGCCTGCCCATTCCGCGCCAAGCGTATTTTTCAGGGGCATGATACCTTGCTGTACGCGCAGATTATTGCCTTCTGTCGCCATATAACTGACAAATTCCATAGCTGCCTCTGGGTGGTCAGCTTCGCTGAAGACGCCATACGCATCAGTCCAGGTTGCCGTCCACGGTTCATCTCCTGCTTGTTCCACCGGAACAGGCGCGACACCCCAGCGGATATCCGTGTTTTCCAACATCTTGATACCGAGATCGGCCTCTAGAATGGAAGTCGCCAACTGCCCTGAGGCCAACATGTCCTGGCTGGCAAAACCCTCGGCTGCCATTGTCGAATTTCCCTGGATAATGGCACCAGCCTCACGCATTTCGATCAACTTTTCAAACATGTGTACGGTGGCCTCATCGTTCAGATACCCATCAACTGTGCGCCCATCTTCACTAAAGAAATTCCGTCTATCTTGCCACCAGACGCCAATATCGGTATCGGCACCCCAGACACTGTCCGCCAGCGTGGCACCCTCTTTTGTCACGGCCTCAGCCAAAGCCGCATATTGATCCATACTCAAGGGTACAGTGGCAGAGGGGTACTCGATCCCGGCAGCATCAAGAATATCTTTGTTGTAGAACAACATCAACGCCCCTGTAAATGTGCCAATACAGTAAGCCTCGCCTTCGACGAGACAGTTCACTGTCATTGCGCCTGGGTTATAGTCTTCAATATTGATACCTTCAGCTTTGAGATGATCGCCAATGGGCAAGAATTTGCCTGAAGCAATCCATTTGTCATCATTAATGAAACCGATGTCCGGAGGTTCGCCAGCAATCAATGCTGTATCAACCTTCGTCCCATATTCAGATTCAGGAATATCCACCACTTCGACTTTGATATTGGGGTGTTTGGTCTCAAAATCCTCAATGATGGAGGTAAAATTTTCAGATTCGCCTTCAAATGTCCAAACAGTTAGGGGGGTCTGTTCCCCGGTCACCGGCATCTCAACGGGTTCGGCTGTCGTTGAGTCTGTTGCAGAATCTTGAACAGGGATCTCTGTCGCTGTAGGAGATGTTCCACCACAGGCGACTAGCATCGCTGCCAATAACAGGGCCAAAATAATGGTTAGGGCTTGTTTCTTCAGCATCTTAGTTTCTCCTTGATTACCACATATGCTCAAAAAAAATTTCCGCTATTTATGCGGAATACGGTTGGAAGATAGAAGTGTATTAGCTGATTTTCACCTCCTGACATTCACTCTGTTTGAGTCGATCTCGGTCGTGACAGGTCGAGCTACAATTAAGCGGACTCACGAATGATAAGCTCGAAAGGCATCTCGATGACTCGCCCATCAAAATGATCTTCGCGCTGCAATCTCTCGATCATCAGGGCAGCAGCGCGCTTGCCAATCTCGTCCTGGGCTTGACGGATGGTGGTAAGTGATGGTGAAATCAACCGTGCCACTTGGATATCGTCAAAGCCCACGACGGCAACGTCCTGCGGGATACGCAGCCCAGCAGCCTTAATGGCCTGCATGGCACCAATCGCCAATAAATCATTTCCCGCAAAGACGGCTGAAGGAACCTGGCCCTCTTTGAGAATAGCTTGCATCCCTGCGTAACCGCCTTCTTCGTTGAAAATAGAGATGTCTTGAATCCAGGGGGTATAAGGCTCAGTAGCGCTTTCCAGCGCTTGCAAGTAACCCTCCCTTCTGGCTCTTGCCGGGCCATCCCAACCCGTGATTAATGCAATTTGTTTATGCCCTTCAGAAATCAGGTACGAAGTAGCCGCATGGGCAGCCTTGACGTTATCAATGAAGATGCTATCTAAAGGCCAGGAACCACTTTGATGTTGGCGAACCTCAAGGCGAACAACAGGGATTTGTCTTGTCAAGAGTGGCAAGAAATCTTGTGCCTTGGCGTGGAAGAAAACGCCAATCATGCCATCAACCCGCCCTTCTTGAATGGTCTTGAGCACTTTCGCTTCTTTCTCGGCCAAACCGTGGGTGTTGTAAATGATTACCTCATACCCATTTTGTTCTGCCTCATCTTGAATGCCATTCACGAAAGTTGGATAAAAAGGATTGGTGATATCAGGAATAATGCAGGCCAAAGCAAACGTGCGGTTGGTGCGCAATATGCGGGCGGCTGAGTTGGGGACATAACCCAATGTTTCAATTGCGTCTAGGACTTTCTTGCGCGTTTCGGGGGGAATTGAAGCAATGTCTTCGTCATTGAGCACCAGTGACACAGTGGTTTGTGAAACCCCTGCTAACGCTGCGACATCGGACTGCGTAGGCTTGTAAGATGATTTCTTTTGCATAGGGTCGCTCTAATTGATGGTTAAAACCAAAAACCAGTCTTGATGTGTTTTCAAAGGCAATCAAGCGATTTCAGATATCTACTAATACGCATCACTAATACGTATTAGTAGAATACTACTAGATATTTCAAAAGTCAAGGGAATATCTGCTCTCGGGGTGCGGTTAGTTTTTGTGGAACAAAGCAGACTACAAAAGTCTTGCCTATACTATTGGCATTAAATTTGAGGAGACTTTTGTAGTCTCACTTTAAACCGCACCCTCTGCTCTCTTGCTCTAGTCCTGTCAAAACCGTCTAGAACCCCTGATTAGTGCCACCTTAGTCTATGCTTTTCTTCTGTATGGGATTATTTGCTGCAATTCTCAATTTGAAACCTAGTCGTAGGGGTGGGACAGGCGGATCATATTTTGCCAGTTACCAACGCCTTTTCTCCCGCCTGTCTCACCCAGGTTTGCTATCTTGGGCGAGATGGCGCGGTGAAAAAACCTGTTGTTGCGGCGAATAGTGGCCGCGCCATCCCGCCCCTACCTTGTAGCGTCGCTAAATTGAGAATTGCTGGATTATTTGCTGCATAATTTGCCGCAGTGGTTAATATGCTATTGGGGACATAGGCCGGAAAACATGAGTTATCCCAAAAATAGAAACTAGCAAGCAGGGGTAGTTGAGTTAGCCATAAACGGCTCAAAGCAGAACGAAGATGGATCAGCCGTCTGGGGGGGAGTAGCTTGGCTTTGATGGGTTTGAGGTGGATCGCTTTGCTGGAACGTGCGGCACATAAGCCTTTCAGGGCGAGGCTTTGACTTGGTTGCCACTGTGATAATCTGGATACTTCATCATGAAAAACTTCCTTGTTGGGTGATCTTGGTCGATTCCCAGTTTAACGAGGAGGTTTTCCTTTACCGGTTTATTTTCTTAAGTTCCATCAGTCATCACGACGAACTATGAAATCGCTGTTACCAGGAGCCGTTTAATTGTGTCATAAACCTGGTAACAGCCGCATACACGGGTGAAGTGTTGTTAAGTTCAATTAACGGCCGTCCGCTCAATTCAAAAGCCATCAACTCATCGTCAGACGGAATCGTTCCCAGGAGGGGAATACCCAATTCGTGGATGCGTTCTTCAAGCGCAGGCGGCATGTCGCCGCGCAGTCGGTTCAAAACCAGACCAGTTTGCTCAATGTGAATGTCCAGTTCTCGGCGGAAGGCAGCAATACGTGCTGCGGCTACCAGACCCCGTTGTGTGGGGTCGGAGACGATGATCAGGTATTCCACGTCACGAGTGGTGCGGCGGCTGAGGTGTTCCATACCTGCTTCGTTGTCGATAACGACGTAGCGATAATTTTTGCTGATGGCATCAATGACCTGGCGCAGGTTGTGGTTGACGGCACAGTAGCAGCCCTGTCCTTCTGGCTGGCCCATGGCGATAAGGTCGAACCGTTCTCCTTCGGCCAGGGCAGAACGAATTTGGTAGCTGAGGTATTCATGCTTGGTTACGCCACCGCTGATGCTGCCCATGGCTGCGCCGCTGGCGGTGAGGGATTGTTTGACTTCTGCCAGTAAGTTTTCGCGGATGTCGCCGACCGTCCAGTCCAAGTCCAGCCCTAAAACCATGTTGAGGTTGCTGCTGGGGTCGGCATCGATGGCGAGAACCGCGCCTGGTTGATTTTCTACCAGATATTTGATGATCATTCCGGCGATGGTGGTTTTGCCCACGCCGCCTTTGCCTGCCAGGGCGATGGTTGTGGTCATATGGTTAAATTGATGAGTGAAGATCAAAGATTGGTGATTACAGGGTTCTGTAAATCTTCAATCTTTAATCTTTCGATGACAGCTTCTGCTGCTTCTTTTAAGGGTGGCACATGGTCGTAAACGGCCGTTCCCAAACGATCAGCCTCCTGTACACCCAAATCAGCGGGCAGGAAACCGAGGATAGGCAGACTCGGTGTGTTTTCGCGTAGGAATCTAGCCCCCTCTTCATTACGGATTTTATTCCCCACCAGCCACAACCGGTTAAGACCAATGTCTTGTGCCAGTTTTTTGATTTGAGCGCCCGTGCCCAGGCTTCTTCGAGTTGGCTCCACCACGATAATCAAGGCATCGACAAAATCCACTGTGGCGCGACCCAAATGCTCCACGCCCGCATACATGTCGAGAATCAATACGTCATCTTTGCGGAAGAGCAGGTGGGTAAACAAGGTTTTGAGCATGGCGCTTTCCGGGCAAATGCAGCCAGAACCGCCCAGTTCAACAGAACCCATTTCCAGCAAGCGCACGCCGCGATGCACCACGCTGAACCGTTCGGGAATATCATCTACGCGGGGATTGAGTGTAAAAAAGCCGCCGCTGCTGCCTGGTTTGGCACCGGTGCGTTCTTCGATTAAGGCATCCATTTCGGAGATGGGGTGTAGTTTGGCGCGGAGTTCATCGGGGAAACCCAGCGCCCCCGCCAGGCAGGGGGATGGGTCGCCATCCACCGCCAGCACCTGCCGCCCCTGGTCGGCCAAAGCTTGTGCCAGCAGCGCTGCCAATGTGGTTTTGCCTACCCCGCCTTTGCCGCTAATTGCCAGTTTCATTGTTTTTGTCCTTCTCGCAGTAAGCGTCCTGTGATCATGCGGCCGATGATGGCGCAGGCGTCGGTGGGCAGGTGATGGCTGGTGTGGGCGTCGAACAGTATTTTGTAGGAGGGCGGAAACTCTTCATCTCCCAGCCAGCAAGCGACGAGCAGCGGCACATGGGGCAGCACCTGGAACTTGAAAGCGGCGTCGGCAAAGGGGACGGCATGGCCGCCAGCAGCAACGGCCGTTTCCCGAAACCAATCCATGTCATTACCAAATTGTTCAGCCAGCTCTCGTCCTGTGTAGCTTTGAAATGCCTGCGTGTAAAAACGGCCGTTTGGCAGTTCTGTAAAAGCAATCCATTCTCCTGCTGGTGGTGTGCCGTCTGTTGTCCACAAGTAGTAGGCAAGCAGCGCCTGGGTCATGGTATCCAGAACCGCACCTGTTTCCTGGCTATGGGCAATGAAATCAGGCGTGGTGATAAGAACGGCCGTTCCCCACACCAGCAGTTCCAACTCACCAGCTACCAGTTTAGCACCGGATTTGGCAGCCAGAACGGCCGTTTCCCGCAGAGCCAATTCCTGTTGCAAGGTAGCAACCCGTCGCTGCAAGCCAGTTTCCGATAAGTCAACAGCCATCACATGCTCCTAAACAGCCAACGGCAACAGCGCAGCCCCTGTCGGCTTCACAGGCAGCAGCCCTGCCTCTTCCACAATGCGCGGCACAATGCTTTCCCAGCCCACAGCCATCAGATGAATCCCATGAACACCTTGTTTACTTTTAACCGCTTCGATGATTTCCAACGCTATTTGTACCCCTTCTTCAGCGGCATCATCACCGGCACTTTCCAGCCGTTTCAGTAACCGCATGGGAATGGACACGCCTGGAATGTCCTGGTGCATGTATTGGGCCATTTTGACAGTTTTCAAGGGTGTTATGCCTATCAAAATATAAACCTTATCCAGGATGTTTCTTTTGGCGAGTTCGTTGAGCCAGATTTCCAGGCCGTCGGGATCATAGACCAGATTGGTCTGGAAGAACTGTGCGCCCGCATTGACCTTTTTATGCTCTCGAATGGCCTGGAATTCTGGCCGTGAGGCAAACGGCGAAGCCGCTGCCCCCAGGAAATATTGCGGACGATTTTTGATAGAACGGCCGTCTAAATAAATCCCTTCATCCCGCATCCGGCGCAAAATCCATAGCATCTGAATCGAGTCAATGTCGATAATGTCGGCGCGGGCGCGAGGGATAGGCCCCATGCGGAAACTGTCGCCAGACAAGCAGAGCATATTGCGGATGCCCAAGGCGCTGGCTCCCAACACCTCCGCTTGCAAACCCGTGCGCGTCCGGTCACGGGCGGCAATTTGCAACACCGGTTCTGCGCCATGCTCCAAGGCTAAAACAGAACATGCCAATGACGACATGCGTGGGGTGGCAGAGGGGCAATCGGTGAAATTAACGGCCGTTACAAACGGCTCCACCATCTCCACATTACGGCACATCTTACCCGTCGCCGCACTCATCGGCGGCGCGACTTCTGCCGTCACCACAAATTCACCAGCTAGTAAATGGCGCTCCAGTTCAGACACCGGCTCGCCATAAGCTGGTGGGTGGTAAACCGCATCCCCCGCCCACCAATCAGGCTGACGAACGGGACGGAACACGGCATCGGCCGTCTCTTTGCGCTTATCTTTATCGCTGGAGAGCAGGTCTACTACTACTTTTTTTGTGCCTATCTCTTTGACTTGCCGTGCCACATCACCCCAGGTTTCACCACCGACTTTGTCCCAATCCAGCGGCGGCAGCACCTCCAGCAGCATTTCCTCGCGCCCCATGCGAAAGGCGCGATCATAGATGGCATACCAGATACAAGGTCGTGTGGGATCCACATAACAAAATGCTTCGGTCGAGCCGCCGCACGGCCCGTTACGCGCCCCTTTGGGACATTCCATCGGGCAGATGAAGGCGGTTTCTTGCAGCAGGCAGTTGCCACACATGCGGCAGCCAAACAGTGGTCCCTTTGTGATTCGTTCCACAAATGCCAGGGTGCGATTTCCTGGCGTTTCTTTTTTGAAAGGCAGATAAGCGGGCTGCCACCGTCTTCCGGGTGTGAAAATCGGCATTGCAACCTCCTGTTTGTGAAGCGTGAGGCGTGACTGTTTTCACGCCTCACGCTTCTCATTACAACATCGGCAGCAGGTAATCGTAGGCGCTCAGGGCAGCCTTGACACCTTCACCGACGGCTACTAACACTTGTTCGGCATAGATATTGGTCACATCGCCTGCGGCAAAGATGCCGGGTTCGCTGGTGCGGCTGTAGGGATCGACGACGATGAAGCCGCGTTCATCCAGGTCTACGAGACCGGCCACAGGTTGTGAATTAGGCCGCAGCCCTACTTCAACAAAGGTGCCGTCGGCGGCAATTTTTATCTCTTCGCCGTGCATGTTTTCAACGACGACGGTGTTGCAGTAGCCATTGCCTTCCACGCGCTTCACTTTGTAATCGGGCAGGATGGTGACGTTAACGGCCGTTTCCAGTTTCTTTCCCAACGGTGTTTCCAGTGCCTTCTCAGATGTGCCAACCACATGGACATGATGTGCCACCGTTGCCAGCTCCGCCGCCGAACGCAGCGCCAGATCATCCTCACCGATAACAACAGTGTCTTTCTCAATAAACAACGGCGCATAGCTCAACGCTGAATAACAAAGCCCTTTCGACAAATATTCCCGTTCTCCAGGCACATTCAGCCATTGCTGTCGAGTGCCGGTGGCAATAATCACAGCTTTAGCCAACAGTTCACCACCGCCCACTGTATGCACCACAAAGCCGTCATCTATTTTTTCCACCTTTTCGACGCGTTCCAAGTGGCGTGCAAAATCCAGGTATTCCAGTTCACTCTTGAATTTATTCACTACCTCCACGCCCCGGATAACCTGGTATCCTTCCACATTCGGTAAATCCAGATGATAATTTGTCTTACCGCCCAAATCCTCAGATACGAGCAGCACATTCAACCGTTTGCGAATGGCGTAAATCGCAGCCGTCAAACCTGCCGGACCACCGCCGATAATAATTAAGTCATACATGTTTAACCTCCCTTATCAGTGAACAGTTTACAGTTTACAGTGCTGTGACTGTCCACTGTCCACTGCTCACTGCTCACTGCTCACTGTCCACTGCTCACTCCTCAGGTGCTTCCGCAATAAATCCCTCAGCCATCAACGTCTTCGTCATATTGCGCGAACGGCTAATCATCTCATAGGCATGTTGGTACAGCTCGTCATAGCTGAAGGTGAGGCGAGCCACCCCTTGCGCTTGTGCCTTCATGCCCACCGCGGCCGCTTCTCGAGCAAATACCTGCCAATCTTCCATGCTGGGCAAGATATGTTCTTCATCCAGAGCGTCGCCGATGAAATCCGCCAGCGCTTCGGCTGCGGCAAAACACATCTCGTCGGTGATCGTTGTGGCGCGCACGTCTAACGCACCCCGGAAGATGCCGGGGAATCCCAATGAATTGTTGACCTGATTGGGGAAGTCTGACCGACCAGTAGCGACGATACGCGCTCCTGCTTCCAGTGCCTCCCAGGGCCAAATTTCCGGTACTGGATTGGCGCAGGCAAACAGGATGGCATCTTTGTTCATGCCTTTGACCCATTCCGGCAAAATCGTGCCGGGGCCGGGCTTGGATAGGGCAATGACCACATCCACCCCTGCCATCGCCTCTGGTATTCCGCCCTGGCGCATATCGCCGTTGGTAATCTGGCACAGCCGCCACTTATCTACATATTCGTGACGACGCTTCTCTAAATCTTGGCGATGCGGGCCGAGAATGCCTTTGCTGTCTACCATATAACACTTGGTGGGGTCGGCGCCCCAGCCAAAGATGAGCCGCGAGCAGGCCACGTTGGATGCGCCGCTGCCCACAAAGGTGATGCTGACATCTTCCATCTTTTTGCCCACAATCTTGAGGGCGTTGATCAAGCCCGCCAGGGTGACGGTGGCTGTGCCTTGCTGGTCATCGTGCCAGATGGGAATTTCTGCTTTTTCGCGCAGGGTATCGAGGATGCGGAAGCATTTGGGCTGTGAAATGTCTTCCAGGTTGACGCCGCCAAAGGCTGGCTGCAACATGAGTACGGTTTCGATGATTTTGTCCGGGTCTTTGGTGTCTAGCATGATAGCCACGCCGTCTACGCCGCCGAGGTATTTGTACAGCAGAGCTTTGCCTTCCATCACAGGCAGGCCGGCTTTCGGGCCGATGTCGCCCAGCCCGAGCACGCGGGTGCCATCACTGACGACGGCGACGGTGTTCCATTTGTTGGTGTGGTCGTAGACGTGTTCTGGATTGGCCTGGATGTCGCGGCAGGGTGCGGCCACGCCTGGCGTGTACCAGATGGCAAAATCATTCAGATCGCGCACGACACATTTGAGTGTGGTTTCAACTTTGCCCCGATAAAAGGGATGCAAAGCCATGGCATCGGCTGATGGTTTTTGCGCCTTTTTCAATAGTGACTCAATATCTACTTCTTTTTTTTCAACTAACATAATAGGCCCCCTTTTCAGTGAACAGTTTACAGTTTACAGTGGTCAGTGGTCAGTGGGCGGTGGTCGGTGATGTTCACTGTTCACTGTTAACTGGTTGCTGTTCACTGGTGTCAGGCGAATGCCTGCTGTTGCAGGTAAGCATCCGCGTAGATAACTTTGTTCATTAAAATTTGTACGGTTTTCCAGATGGCTGCCTGGGTGGAATCGGTCATATCGACATCTTCGATTGTTGGTTCTTCCATGTTGGCAATGCTGTCATGGATGGAGAGG
>JACSSI010000030.1 GCA_014879345.1 Anaerolineae bacterium
AGGAAACGAGTTGAGCATCACCGGTGTAGGTGTTCCAGTTGGGCACTAGGCCGGAGCAGTTGTTCGGTTTGGCCTGCACCATGTCGGTGATGGCGTAGTTGCGGTTGATGACGGCGTTCCAGGCGGCTTCATTGTTGGTGAATTTGCCGAAGACGGTGAAGTAGCCGGGCGGGAAGTAAGAGAGGTTGATGATACCGTTGGGATAAAGCGTGCTGATGTCCCACATGTCGCCGGGCAGCAGTTCGTTGCCCTGGTTGTTGGGCAGACCGCCAATGGGGGAACTGCCGGGGTGATCTACTTCATAGGTGTAGATGGCGTTGATGAGGTTGGTGGCTTCGGCGCAGTAGTTGATGCCGGCCGGGCTGGCGGGCCAGGCGTTTTTCTGCACTTTGACACAGGCGTTGACCAGACCGAGGGCCATATCGACTTCGCCATCGGTGGCGCCGCCCGTTCCCAGCAGTTGGCCTGGATTGCCGATGTGCCAATCCATGACGCCATGTTCGTTGAAGTGGTCTTTGGCGAAGAGGAAGAGACCGTCGAACAGGGTTTGCTCATCGAAGATGGATGAGAAGAGGATGCCATAAGCCTGCCCTTCGGAGACGGTGCTGCTGTTATCAACGCCGCCCATGACCCGGTAACGGCCGTTTCCCCCCGCATTATTCGCGGTAATCTGCGCATCACGCCAGCCTGTCCACGCCTGATACACATCTGCCTGATTAAACGAGACGCTGGTCGGCTGGTTGTAAGGCCATAAATAGGGATTTGTGGGGCTGGCTGCTGTTTGCGAGGTGCTGCTTATCATGACGATTGCCATCAAGAGCAATGAAACAGCCAAAACCAACCCTTTTTTGATATATGATTGTTTTGTTTTCATTATTTTTCTCAGCCTTTTGTATGGATAAGTATTTCTGCCGCTAATCCTAAATTTAGATAGTTTTTGAAAACTGAATTTATTGTTCAGGTAATGAACCCCTCTCCCCAACCCTCTCCCCAAAGGGGCGAGGGAGCCAGCCCTCTGCCAAAGGGAGTGGTCAGGGAGAGGGGAGATTCTTATTTACCCCAAAGCTCAAACAGCAAGCTGGTCTTTCTGGCGTCAAAATCGCGCCATTCGCCCCAGCCGGATGTATTGGAAATGGGATCGTAAGCGTGTCCATACCAGCCGCCGGTGTCGCCGGATTCCGGGTTAATCGACCAGTAGCAGCCTTCGATACCTTTATCGACCATGTAATCTACAAAAGCATCCTGCCATATCTGGTCTACGCCGGGGGTGATGTGGCTCCAGCGAGTCTGGTCACGCAGACTGGCCTGACCGCGCGGCCAATCCAGGTTGCCGCCAAACTCACCCACGACGATGGCGTACCCTTGATCCTTGAGATAGCCGAAGTGTTCTTCCCAACCGGATCGAAGCTGCGGCACGTTGATGACGATATTGCAGTCGGCGTCGCCAGCCGCATCACCTTCTAGCCCCGCACATTGCGGCTGGGCCGGATCCATGAACCCTTTCTGCACGAATACGGACGGGCCGTAGGTGTGGGGTGAATAGACTAGCCGTTCTTTAGGCACGTTTGGCGGATTGGCGCCTGCTTCAAACAGGTTCTCGCCCCAGTTTGGATTGGTCGCTTCGTCGCCGTGCGGCACTTGTGTGATGGTATTCGGTGTGCCGTCCTGGTTGTTGGCGGTGGCCGAAATGCCTTGCACAAAGAGCAGGGTATTGGGGTTTACTTCGTTGATGGCTGCATAGGCATGTTCGGTGAAGGTTTTCCAATCTTCCCAGGTGTAGTCCCAGGGCTCGTTGAAGATGTCGATGCCGATGATATTGTCTACGCCAAGTTGGGTACCAAGTCCAGCCAGGGTACGCAAGTCGTTGAGCCATTTGGTTTCATCATAGGCCTGGATTCTGGTAACGCCTGGGGGATTAAGGGTGGCTGCGCAGGAAGAATCTTCCCGGTAGTAGTCGTACTGGTCGCGATCCCAGTCAGCGTAGGGAGGACGGGCATCCAAACGGCCGGCACGCCAGCCGACGTAGTTGGAGCAGGAGTGCATGTCCAGCATCACTTCGATGTTGTTCTGATCGGCCAGGACGAGGAACTCTTCCAACGCCTGTCGGGCGGTGGGCACACGCACGGAGGTGTGGTTCTTCAAATTGGGAGCCATACCCTGTGGGTCAGTGGGGTTGAGGGTTTGCGGCGCGACTGGCAGACGCACCACATTGATGCCCATGGCGGTGATTTCATCCATAGTCTGCTGGATGGTGCGGCCGGAGCCTTGTCCGCCGTTGACCCAGCTTGTATTGCCGACGTAGAGTTCCATAGCAGCGCCGCCGGGGTTGGTGGGATCGCTGGATGGCTCATGCCGGCCTTCGAGGCCAAACCAGGAACCGCACTGCACCGGTAAAACCTGACCGTCTTTGGTGATGCGGCCTTGTGTATTGACGCGGAAAATAGCGGCCGGGGCTGGCGTGGGTGAGGGGCCAGGCGTTGATGTTGGCGGTATAGGGGTAGGCGTCGGGCCGCCAGTACAAGCCTTGCCGTTCAAGGCAAAGTTGGTTGGTTTGGGGTTGTTCACGTTGTATGTGCCTTGAAAACCAAAGCTGACTACGCCGCCATTAGGGGCAATGGTGCCATTCCAATTGTTAGCCGGGTTGGAGGCAGAAACGGCCGTTCCGTTTTGGGAGAAGGTGGCGTTCCAGCCGCTGCTAAATTGCTGCCCGGCTGTGAAATTCCAGGTGAGGGTGTAGCCAGAAACGGCCGTTGTAGCATGATTTTTAATCGTTACATTGGCTTGAAAACCAGTTCCCCATTGATTGGCAATGGTGTAATCCACTGAACAGGAGCCACCTGGCGGCTGCGTTGGGGGAATTGAGGTCGCCGTGGGCGGTACAGTGGTCACTGTTGGCGGTATAGTGGTGGCTGTAGGTGGTATGTTAGTTGCTGTGGGCGGCACAGTGGTGACTGTCGGGGGTACATTAGTAACTGTTGGGGGTACATTGGTGGCCGTAGGCGGCACAGATGTTGCCGTAGGCGGAATAACATCAGAACAGGCGACCCCATTCACCGCAAAATAAGTGGGGACGGTGGCGGGACTGCTGCCTTTTATGCCCTGAAAGCCAAACGTGACCTTGCCGCCATTGGCGCCAATTGTGCCATTCCAATGGCTGGCGACGTTAGAGGCAGACATGGCGGAGCCGGATGGATTGAAGGTGGCGTTCCAGCCGCTGCCAAATTGTTGGCCGGGGTCAAAAGCCCAGGTGAGATTCCAGCCGTTGATGGGGGTACTGCCGTTGTTGGTGATGGTGACATCGGCCTGGAAGCCGGTGTTCCACTGGTTGACCAGCTTGTAATCTACCTTGCAGGCTGACTGGGCGGATACGGGAACGGCCGTTACCGAGCCAAACGAGAAGATCATAGCCATCAGCACCAGGGCTGTGGCCAGTGAAACAACTGTAAAACGTAAACTTCGAGTATGTTTTTTCAAAATATTCCTCCAGAAATGTTTGAATTTTCACTCATACCACGGACGATAAAATATTCATTTGAACAAAATAATTTATTCAAAATGAGCGTAAAAATAGACACTGCGACCAAAACTGATCGCAGTGTCTGTGATACACATGTTAGTTACTGCAAAGGATGCCGTTTAAAGTGAACTGGGTAGGCAATGGGTTACTGCCCGTGTGTGTACCTTGCAAACCAAAAGAAACAGAGGCTCCTGGTCGGATAGTGCCATTCCAATGGCTGGCGGTGTTAGAGGCGGTAACTGTGCTGCCAGACTGCGCGAAAGCAGCATTCCAGCCGCTGGTGACAGTTTGACCAGCGCCATAACTCCAGACCAGGTTATAACCATTAACCGCGGCTGTACTGTTATTAGCGATGCTGATAGTGGCCGTGAAACCGCTGTTCCATTGGCTGGCGATGCTGTAGGTTACTGTACAAGCTGCGCCTGAAGGTGGCTTGGTGGCCGTTGGCGGCACTGTAGTGGGCGTCGGCGGTACGGTTGTGGCCGTTGGCGGCACTGTGGTGGGCGTCGGCGGTACGGTTGTGGCCGTTGGCGGTACGGTCGTGGCCGTTGGCGGTACAGTTGTGGCTGTCGGCGGTACGGTTGTTGCCGTTGGCGGCACGGTTGTGGGAACAGGCGTACCACCCGTGTCGTTACAGGCAAATCCGTTCAGAACAAAGTCATCGGGAATGAGAACAGTGCCATTGTGGCTACCCTGGAAACCGAACGCCACGCTGCCGCCATTGGCGCTCATATTGCCATTCCAGTGTCCGGCCGAATTTGAAGCAGTTACCCGGCTGCCAGAAGAGGTAATAACAGCGTTCCAACCCTGCCCCATCTGTTCATTACCATCAAACGTCCAGATAAGCGTCCAGCCATTGATGGCGGCGCTGCTGCGATTGGTAATCTTAACCTCAGCCTGGAAACCATTGCCCCATTGGTTGCTGATGACATAATCAACAGAGCAATAGGAAGCGCCAGGCGCCGGCGTATTAGTGGGCGTGGGAGGCAGTGGCGTACTGCTGGGGGTGGCAGATGGTCCAGGCGTATTGGTGGGAGGAACGGCCGTTCCCGTACTCGTCGGTACTGGTGTGCCATTTGGTTCCACCCCCCAAACCTTGCTATTCCCATCATACAACGTGATGTATTGATACACCTGAGGCGTCGTGCCTTGTGGTGATAAACTTTGGTAAGACCAGTCATTATTGGGGTTCCAGGCCACCGTGCTGCCTATCACAAATTGCACTTCAGCGCGGTGTTCACTTTGTCCGCCGGGGTAAATCACCCGGTTCTTGCAGCTAAACTCTGCATAGTAGATATTGCCACTAAATTGATGCGGCCCGGTCAGGGTGCTGCCAGTGCCACATTCACTGTAAGAAAAGCTTAAATTGATGTTGGCCGGGGTAGCGGCTCCGTCCAAAGTGAAGTAATAGCGGAATTTGGCGGAACCATCCAAAGCCCGTGCCGGCCAGGCACTGTGGTTACGAATGTAGAGCCGAACCTTCGTTTCTGTGGCGCTTTGGCCGTTGTTGCCCGCTTCGACAAACAGTTCCGCACTATCTGGCGTTTCTGCCACTGGGAAGTTTGCCAGGGGCGTACCGCCAAATTCCTTGTACATACGGGCAACCGCACTCGTAAATCCGGCATTGTAGTCGGTAGCCACTTCGTTCATCACATAATCGCCGCGATCATCGGTATAGGCATCATTGGCCGTAGAGGGACCGCCTACCAAAGCGCCATAAAGAATATGACGGCTCATTTCCGGGCTTTGCAAGCTGTCTAACCAGGTGCCATGGGCAGTGCGATGATGCGGGTTGCGCGGGGGATTGTTACCAAAGCCAATAACATAACTGCTGTTGCGCGGGTTATCACCCAAAATATAGTTGATCTGGCGCACACCAAAGTCATGATAGCGTGACACTAACGTTTGGCTGCCGCCTACAGAGGCCAACCAGTCGCTGTAAACAAAGGCCACAAATGAGGTGTTGGCTGCATAGCGCAAAGAACCCCATTGATCCAGAACGGCTTGTCCACCGGGACTGTAAGTAACCCGATTGCCATTTACGCCAACTGTCCAGAAATCGAGCCAGCGCTGCGCATCGGTGATGTATTTCTGGTTGCCAGTAAGTTTAGCCAGCAGCACGTAGCTGCCGTAGCCCTTATCATCCCAGGCTTGCGTCCAGCGATAGGAACGATCTGTACTTTGGTTTTCTGTGTTGAGGTTGTTGTATTCGGCTTCAGCCTTGGCAAGGTAGGTTGCATCCCCAGTGGCACGGTAAAGCCAGATAGCGCCCCATACGATTTCGTCTTGATAGCCACTCCAGGAATTGTAGAAGGAACTGGCGTCTGTAATGCAACTGCTATATTTACCCCGATAGGTATCGGCAAAATCATAGAGCTTTTTTGCTTTGGAAACCAGGAGGTTTGCGTAGGCGGTATCGCCACTGTTACGGAAAACGATGGAAGAAGCGGCCATGGCAGCGGCCGTTTCGCCAGCCAATTCTGAACCAGGGCAGGTGGTCGTAATTTTGTAAGACGGCCGTGTCATCTCATAGTCAAGCACTTCAGCAGAACCCCACCAGCTATGGTCTGGGCCACCTTTGCCCACTTGGCCGTAAAATTCGTATTGGCCTGGTGTATCGTTGGTGAAGGCTTTGAGGAAATAGTCGTTGACAAAGCGCAGGTTATTGAGCAGGTGGGGCATCTGGCCGCTGTTGGTATAGGCATCTGGGTATTCGACAGCGCCCCAGGCGAGCATGGTGGTGGTGGCGGCCATGGGCAGCCCAAATTTAACGTGATCGCCAGCATCATACCAGCCTCCCGTCAAATCACGTCCCACATCGCTGCCATCTTTGAGTGCGGAGTCGCCACGCCAGGTTACGCGATTCCAGCTAGGCAGTTCCCCAGATTGTTGGGCTTCATAAAAAAAGAGAGATTTTTGCAGTACTTCAGCGTAGTTATAGGTGGAGCCAGCGGCTTCGGATTTGGCCGCAGAGGCTGCTAATGATACAGAAATGGCGGCGAGCACAAGCAGCAAAGCAAGAACACGCCAAATTGACGCCTTTTTAAGCTTTTTCATTGGATTTCCTCCGTTTTGGGGGACAGGAGAAGGATAGGTGAGGGGATTTTGCCTTTTTTCGACTTGTAAGGATAATGAGGATGTTTTTTGATCAGGGTTTGGGAGTTTTGGATAAGGTGGCAGCCTCGTTCCATTATCTCCTAAGCCTTTTTTTATCCGTGTGCGTCGTGGTTATAGACCCTGGTTTCTCTTCTTTTTTGTCCCATTGTTTGTTGATTTGATTTGAAATGCGAGAGCGCTCTCATCGTTGGTAAAAAATATATGATGGGTTTGCGCTTACTGTTGTTAATGCATACAGCCTCCTCTTTTCTCTTCTATGCCTATACAGTAGCAATTGGGTGGAAAAAAAATACAAACTGCCTGATTTTGCTTTGGATTTATGGGGCAAATTGTCTAATGGGTGTGGTGCGGCGCACTTCAAAAGTGCGCCGCACCTGTGGTTGTTTACGGTTCGATGCCCCAGATGGGGACGTTGTTTTGGTAGAGGGTGACGTTTTGCCATTCTGTGAAGCTGGCGGCGGCGGAGAATGAGTAGTCGTCGGTTTCGAGGTGGGGCTGCCAATTGGTGTGGTTGAGGCGGGTTTGGATGTCGCCGGAGATGCTGTGGGCGGCTAGCTGCCCGGCGGCGGCGTTGAAGGTGAGGTCGAGGTAATGTTGGCTGCCGTTGTGGCCGAGAACGGCCGTTATCTTGTCACAGCCCATGGCGGCATAATCACAGTGCGCTTGAGAAACGGCCGTTGCTTCATCTGTAAACCAGTAGCGTAAGCGCAGTTGTGAAAGGGGGATGGCGCTGCTGCTGTCATTGACCAGCCGGAAATGGGGTATGATGCTATTGTTGGCCGGGTCTGCATCATGGGCGCGATACTGCACGCGAACAGCGGCTGGCGCTGGATCAATGGGTGGAGCCAGCAAAGTGCTGCTGGTTGGCTCTTCGCCCCAAACGAGATTGCCGTTGTGGTAGAGGGTAATCTGTGGGTTTTGGCTAAAGACTGCTGCGCCGTTAAAAGAATAATCGTTGCTTTCGTTGTAGGCTGTCCAGTTGGTTTTGTGGACGCGCATTTGGATGTTGCCGCTGTTGTGGCCGCCCAAGAGGTTGCCTGTGTTGGGGGAGAATGTTAGCTCTAAGTATGTGTCAGAAACGGCCGTTCCTGCCACCAGTCCCAGGTTGCTAAAAATGTTCGTGCAGCCAACAGTCGCAAAATCACAATCCACCTGCTGCTGAGAGATGCCATCTCGAGTAAACCAGTAACGCAGCGTCAATTCGTGAAGCGGCACGGTATTGCCTTGATTGACGATCTTAAAATAAGGTCTGAGATGTAAATGGTCTGTCTGGATGCTATTGCCATCCAGCACCATCACACTCAAATCTGTGTGCAGTTGTTGTGCGGCGGCGGAAACGGCATCAAAGGCATCAATACGGCCGTAAGCTGTCATCGTGCCGGGATCAATCACCACGGGATGAGATGTCTCCACCAGGATGGATTGGGCGCAGGCGGCGTCACAACTGCCGGTCGCCAGCATGAGGGCGGCAGTGCCAGCCACAAATGGCGTTGCCATCGAATTGCCCGTCCACACCGCATAGCTGCCATCATCATACCCGGAAATAATTGAAGTGCCGGGCGCATAGACAGTGTTGTTGAGAATATCGGGGAAATCGGAAAAATCGGTGGGGTAATCCAATTTGTCAGAAGCGCCCACAGAAACAACTGACTGGTAGCTGGCGGGGTAGCCCAAAGAATTGACACCACCGGCCGCAATAAAAACAACATCGTGGGCGGCGGCATAGGCGGCCGCTTCTGCCAGGAAAAGCTCATCTTCCGGGCCGCTGCCGCTCAAATTGATGACATCTGCGCCCTGATCGACGGCGTATACGATGCCCGCTACCAGATTGGAGTAAAGGCCGCGCCCTTCATCATCGAAGATACGGATGGGCATTATTTTGGCTTGCGGGGCGGTTAAAGCGACAATGCCGGCCACATGCGTGCCATGCCCGGCGCCTTCATCCACGCTGATGTCTCCATCCTGGTCTAATCCGTCTCTGCTTTCTGCGGGAATAGGATCATCATCCACAAAATCGTAACCGGCGACGAGTTTGCCTTGTAGTTGTTCATGAGCGAGATCGACGCCGGTATCTAAAACGGCGACGGTGATATTCTGGCCTTGAGAAATAGTATGCGCCTTTGTTAAACGCATATTTGTGAGTGCCCATTGGGTGCGGTAGGCTGTGCGCGGATTTGTACCTGGTTCCCAGGGTTGGGCTTCAAGAAGCTGCCCTACTGCACCTGAAAATCGTGGCTGCCCTTCAATAATGGTATCTTCATAGACGGCCGTAACGCGGGCGTCGGCGGCCAGTTGCGCCAGGGCGTCGGCATGGCTACTTTGTACGAAGAATAAGCCTAACGCCGGAATCGTTTTACGCACAACAGCGTCATGATCTGCGGCGATGATTGAAATATCTTCGCCTGCCGCCACTTTGATGATGACCGAGGTTTCATCAACGGCATGAGCCTCTTTCCCTGATGAGAACCAGGATATGCCGATAATAAGGCAGCTAATAAATGCCACTTTAAGCAAAACTTGTGCTGATTTGTGTTTCATGATGAAACCTCTCCTTTGAACCCTGAATTCCCCCTTCTGTTTTAGGGTTGCGAACATCGCCAATCACGATAAATGCTGACCAATAATATGGGTGTGGGTTTTTTTCTTTTATAGTTAATTGGGCCGCACGCAAGGCGTTGTGTATCGATTCTCCTTTTTGCAAAGCTGTATAAAAATGAGTCATTAAGCTGGCGGTTACTTTATCTTCTACCATCCATAAACTGACGACGATGGAGCGGGCGCCGCTGGCCAGTAAACCGCGACTCAGACCAAGAAGTTCATCGCCGGTTGCTATTTGGTGCCGTCCTGTTTCACAGGCGCTTAATGTAACCAGTGGCGGAATATCGGCCATTTGGTACAGATCGTTTACGCTTAACCAGCCATCTGCCATTTTGAGGGCGGAAAACATGGGGTTGTCGGCGCGGAAGGTGGCATGGGTGGATAGATGCAGTAAGCCAGAGTGGGATAGATGGGCAGACATGTTTTCAATGGTTGCCTGTTTGTCCAGATACAACTGCGCATCTTCAAATAATTGCGAAATGGATTCGGCTTCGTTTTGGGCAAAGGGGATGGTGTCGTCGGCCAGGCCGATGATTAGGGGGGCGTTTAGGCCGCGTTTGACGGGCTTTGTCATCATGCGGTACAGGATGGTGGCGCTGGGTGCATAGGAAATGGTGTGGGATTCAATCAAGTAATGAGCGCCATCAAAAAGGGCATGGAATGGCACATAATGCAGCAGCCCGTGCGGGATGATGATGAGATTTTTGCCGGTAAGCTGAGAGGCGATGGGTTCCAGGAGTAAGGTGTAGAGTTGATGCAGGGTGTCGTTGGCGCTGTGCAGCAAGGCGTCCGCATGGCGGGAACTGTAAGCAGCGCCATAGGTGAACTTGTTCATTTGGAAGCGATATTGGCCGACGATATCAGCTATTTGTCCGGCGGAGATGGCGAGTTGGGCGGACCAGTTTTCGTCTGTGGAAATACCGATGGTGAGGATGCTTTTGTCTGTGGTATAGAATTCCAAAACCAGGGTGTCTGGCGGCAGGCATTGTTGTAATTCTCCCAGGTTGACGGTCCAGATGGGGCTGCTGGGAGGGGAGATGAGGTCGCGTTTTTGCCATTGGTTAAGTAGCTGCCACAATGCTTGTTCGCGTTCGGTAACGGCCGTTGTCAGCATTTGCATTTGGTGGGGTGAGCGTTCGTTGCTGTCTGATTGGCTGCCGTTCAACCGATTGTAGAACCAGTTTAATTCCCGTTTGAGGCGGTCTAATTCTGCCAACAAGGTTTCATCTTCGGTTAGAGCGGCGTCGTTATAGATTTCGCGGTCAACCAGATCTAACAAGGCGCGAGATTTAGCCTGTTCTACTGTGGCGAATGCTTCGTTCAGGTCTGCCTCGTTCCCGGCTTGCAAACAAAGCAAGATATGCGCTTCGTAAATGCGCAGTTTATCGCTCAAAAATGCGATTTTATAATCTTCCGCACCAATGGTGGCTTGCATCTGTTCAATGGCTTGAATGGCCTGACGGTAAAAGACGCGGGCGGTTTCATTCTGGCTTCGTTGTTCTGCGATTTGCCCCAAACCGGCGTAACAGGCATAGGTGATGGGGGGCGTGTTGGCCTGGCCTACTTCTACTAAAGCCTGGTTAAAAAATGAGTCGGCCTCGTCTAGCCGTTTTTCCAGTAATGCCGCCTGACCAGACACACATAAACTTTGGGCTGTCCGCCCGCGCAGGCCAATTTGCCGGAATGTTTGGGCGGCTTTTTGGGCGCGGATTTCAGCCAGGTTTAATTCGCCTTGTTGTTTGGCGAAAACGGCTTCGTATAAATCTGTAAATGCCAGCCATAAGGTGTTGTTTTCGGCAGAAAAGAGGTCACGCGCCCGGTCTAAGGCAAAATTGGGAGAACGGCCGTCTTTGAGATGCGCCAGCGCCACAGCCTCATTCAGCCAAAGCCGACCTGTTTCCCAGGCCATGCCTGCCTTCTCGAATTCATTTCTGGCGGGGGCGGTTAGTTCTAAAGCCTCTACCCATAAGTTTAAGGCCAGATAGACTTCACTGCGATACAGGTCAACATAGGCTATGTCCACCTGACTGTTTTGCCTGACATATATTTGCCGTGACCGGTCAAAAAGATGCAGCGCTTCTTGATATTCCCCCTGATAAAACGATAACTCAGCCAGATTATGATCGATCACTGCCAACTGGCTTATCATCTCTTTAGACTCGAAAATGGTTCTTGACGCTTGATAATTTTGTTCTGCTTGCAAGAAATCATCTAAAATCATTTGCACATTCGCCAGATTCATTTGGGCGATGGCCGCGTAAGGGTGATCTTCTTGCGCTAAAAAGATTGATTGGGCTGCTGTAAAACCATCTTGTGCTTCTTGGAGCCGGTTCAGGCGAAAGAGAATGTTTGCCCGATTCAATTGTAATTTTGCCAGGAGAATGGGATTGTTAATGGTACGCGCTATTTCTAATGTTTGCGCCGCTAATTGCAACCCTTCTTCGTAGAGACCCAGATATAACATGGCGTTTAATTGTCCCATCGCTGTTCTGGCAACCTTTGCTTCCAGGTTGAGCGTCTGGTAGGTATCTGAGGTGGTGTTAAACAGGGTCAGGGCTTCTCGATGCTCGGATAAAAAATAATGGGTGCAGGCTTGCCAATAGCGGCTGTCTGCTTCTATTTCTGAATCAGTCCAGTTGGCGGCGGCGGTGGAGATTATGTGGATGATGGGGAAAGCGGTTTGGGGGTTGGTGCGGAAACGTTGTTGAATTTCTGATTCCAGGGCGGCGATGAAGACATCATCGCGGGCAGGCGCGTTTTGTGAGAGCCAGGCTTGCTGGTTACTTTCGTCTTCGAGTTCCAGGAGTGCAGAGAGGTCGTAGGCGGTCATTCGGTTATCGAGAGTGATTCCAGATTGATGATGATGTCCCTTTCCTTAAGCGCGACAAATAGTTCGTAGTCAGATTGATCGAGCTGTGAGAATGAAAAACGGCCGTATTGGTCTGTGAGGCTCTGCCGACGTTGCCCATTTTTTTTGTTTTTCAGCGTTAAGGCGACGCCCTCTAAATCATCGGCTGTGTCGTTGGCAAAGCTGCCCAGCATTTGACCGCGCATGGTGTAGGTTTTTGTTTCCCGATCATTCATGACTTGTAAATCGAGGTCGAATTCGTCCTCATGAAATAAAAGTTGACGTTCTTGCGGGATGCCGCGTACGCCTAAAGCTACTAATTGTGACCAGCTATCAAATTGCAAGGTGGCTTTCTGCTCTGTGCGATTGGTGAGGCGCTCTTGTTTGCGTCGAAAGGCGGCGGTGACGCGGTTTACCAAATTGGGGGAGGGGGTCGGGAGCGTTTGCGGGGAATTCATGAATTGTTGGGCTATTTCAATTTCATGTTGGCAGGCGGTGCATGTCGGCAGGTGCTGGGTGACACGGGTCATTTCTTCAGGGGGCAGTATCTTTTGTAAGTATTCGATTGCTTGTTGAAAGTCTAAATGATTCATAATGACCTGATTGATGTTTCATTTCAGTTGCGTTTTATAAAATTAGCTGGCGGCAGCCACTTCAAAAGGATAACAATACCTGGGATAACAATACTGGTATAAAGCAACTGCCACCAGGACCGGATGGTTGTCATTTAACTGTACGCTTTAGACCATCCCGCCCCGGTTATTACGGTCATCTTCCCGAGGTTTGGTGAGATGGCACACGCTTGTTGTTTATACAGTGGTGGATGGAGTGAAAAAAAATACAAATTGGTCTAGTTTGGCAGATATTATTTAACTCAAATTTCTACTTGTCATTAGTTATTGTTCTAGTTGAACCAAGGCCAATCGTAATTTTTTGAGGCAGCGGGCGCGATAAGGGCCGATGCTGCCTATGGGGATATCGAATTGGGTGGCAATTTCTTCGTAAGAGGGCGCTGGTTCGGTTAGGAAGAGGGCGGTTAGCAGCGCCTGGCAGGGGGGCGGCATGGTGGCTAAGGCCTGGTAGATGCGGTGTTCTTGTTCCAGTTGGATGAGGTTGGTTTCTAGCGGGGGGTCGTTGGCGGGAACGGCCGTTTCCCATTCATCTTCCATCTCCACCGCCGGCTTCTGCCGTATCCGGCGAATACAAGAGCGGCGGCTGACCGTCATCAACCAGGAACTCAGGCGGTCATGATTTTGCAGCGTGTGCAATCCTTCCAGTAAAATCAGGCACGTTTCCTGGAAGATTTCGTCGGCTATGGTTTGGGGGAAGCCAAAACGGATGGGGATGCTGTAAATCAAACGGCTGTACCGCTCTATTAAGGCTGCCCAGGCCTGCTCTTCTCCTTGCAGGCAGCCATTGATTAATGTTTGATCCGGGGCTTTCTGCCAATCTAAAGACATGCCGGTATGTTTAACCAGAGAAAAGGATGTATGGACGATAATGGTATCAAGATGATTGCTTTTTCCTGCTCATTAGAATGTGCTGCTGTGCGGATACCTTCAGGATAAAACCGGGGTGATTTTATAGCAATCAGACATGCTTTTCAATTGGAGTCTGGATGTGTTTGCGTGCTTTCAAAGCGGGGCAGCCTCGTATTTATTCACGCAGCACGATATCCAACCCTGCCAGCAGCGAAACCGCTTCTGGCAGGGCAAACTTTGTTTTTTTGAGCCAATTTAGTTTTACGTCAATGGCATAATTGCGAGCGTCGTTGAAGTTGGCACGAGTCAGATCGCAGTTGATGAATCGGCTGTCGCTGAAATCGGTTCCGCTGAATAAGGCGTCTGTGAAATCGACATCCGTGAAATCGGCTTCTTTGACGATGCATTCTGTCATACGCAGGTTGGGCAGTTTGAGACCGGTGAAGAAGCCGTAATTGAGGGCGCATTGATGAAAGGAAAACGGCCGTTTTATGCCAAATTTCGGCCAATGAGCAGATGTCCAGTCAATACCAATCAGCTTACATTCCTCAAATTCCACATTAGCAAATGAAGTCTCTGGTATTTTTGCCAGACTCAGATCACAGTTGGTAAACACGCAGTCTTGGAAGCTGCATCGCTGCAAAACCGCTTCCCGAAATGCACAATCCTTAAACGTGCAGTCGGTAAATGTCTTGTCTGCTATCGTCTCCTGGTCAAAAGTTAAACCAGAAAACGCTTCATCCTCATACTCCGCCAAACTCAAATTATTTAAAGCCATCGTATCCACCGTTCACTGTCTACTGGTCACCGTTCACTTGTTTCACTGCTCGCGTGGCAATGTAAGACGGTGCAAATTCCGAAATCAAATCCTGCGGCTGCACATCCTCATAAAAATCGGTCAGTACAAAGCCGGCGGTAAGCTGACCGCCAATCAAATCTGTGAGGGTGTGACCGAATTCATAGGCAGAATCGGGGCCGTTTAAGGCGAGACGTTCTTCTTCGCTAATGCTGGTTACATCTGAATAGGGCAGCTTGTGGCGCACCTGCAAAATCTTCTCTTCTTCAGCCAGCGCCACGTCGAATAAATAGATCAACGGATTCATGAACCCGGCCAGCATCACCCCACCCGGTCGCAAGACACGATAGGCTTCCTTCCAAACTGGAACCACATCTGGCACAAACACATTGGACACAGGATGGAATATCAGGTCAAAGCTGGCATCGGCAAACGCAGACAAATCACGCATGTCGCCTTGCACAGTTACGATGTTTAAGCCTTCTCGGTCGGCTACCATCCGGTCTTGAGCTAACTGTGCCGGTGAATTGTCAAACACGGTCACAGTCGCACCAGCCGCAGTCAGCACCGGTCCCTGCTGCCCTCCGCCAGACGCAAGACACAGCACATCGACACCAGCCAACACTTCTGGAAACCAGGAGCGCGGCGTCTTCTTCGTTTCGGTGAGCAAGATGCCCCATTTACCCTGCCGTGCATTGGCAATGATGCCGGGGGAGACGGGCTGAGTCCAGATATTGCCGTTGGAAACGGCCGTGTCCCAGGCGTTGCGATTATGTGTGACGACATCACTCATTTTGTTTTGCCTCCGGTGTAGCATTGAAATTGTTAGACATGCTGGGGATTATAGCTTGATGTGGGCGGATGGGGGGAAAACGGCCGTTATCCTCCCCATATCTAACCCAAGTTGTTACTATGAACTCAATTTCCAAACGGCATATTTTCGACATATTCCGCACAGCCCCTTGCTTAACCTCTTCTCATGGGTGCGGTTAGTTTTTGTGTAACAAAGCAGACTACAAAAGTCTTGCCAATACTAATTGGCATTAAAT
>JACSSI010000765.1 GCA_014879345.1 Anaerolineae bacterium
GTCACGTCAACAAAATCATACAAATGAGGCCATTGAGAAAAATAAGTTCTATCCTCCAGTACGCCTAAATCTGTATCAAAATATTTATCCAGCACCACCCGAAACGTATTGACCGGTGAAATCGTATCGTACAGCTTGTCATAATCCCCATCGGGGAAATAAAAACTATTAAAAATCGTATACCGTTCTTTGAGACAGCTTTCCTCCGGCGTTGCTTCAAAACGTAACCATGGCCCGTGATCGCCATGCATAATAATAATGGGTGGAGTTTCTGAATTTGCCAGAATTTTATCAACAGCCTCTTCAACTAAAGTGTTAACATAATTCACCTCTCCGCGATAAGCCTCGGTATAAACATCTACAGGCAACTGCTCATGTAGCAATGGATCCCCTGGTAAATTGAGCGCTTCTCCATTAGGCCCAAATACATAAGGTGGATGCGGCGCCATAATGTGCGCAAACACAAATTTGGGTCCATCTTCCTCAGGCATTCTGCCTAATTGATCAAATGCATACAAAACGCGTGCTCGATGGGTTTCGTAAACAGATAAATCGCCAAACTGACGACCTAAAAGCGCGCCTAAGGGCGTATTCATTAATAACAGCTTTTCAAACTCATTAACCCCACCGGCATCAAAGCGTAAATATTCATCGGCATTCGCCAAAGAAGTTTCTTCATAACCGGAAGAAATAGAAATAATACGATACCCATTTTCCTGAAGTGCTGTCACAACCCTGTTTTGTTTAACTAAATTCTCAAGCGGTACTGTATTTACCGAATCGGAACCAAGTTTCGCCGCCACATCATCCAGATAGCCGCCATTCAACATGGTTGATAAAACAAATAACGTTCGCGTGTAATTTGTGATACTTCGATCCGCTACGTAAAACCCTTTATCTTCCAGAGAAGTTATAAATTCTGAATTATCATAATCGTACAACTCTTGCAGCGTGTCACTCCGTCCATAAGCGTCGAGCAGAATATAATAAATATCTGGCGGTGGCTCAGAATCATCTTGTTGTTCAGGTAAAGTTATTGGAGCGAATGGCGACACGCTTTCTGCCGTTGTTTCGCCTGTACGATTAACCGCAATGTCATTATCGCTGGTAGTTAAAAAGAAATAACTCCCCGCTTGAAATAAAGGTATGGCGATCATAGTCAAAGCCACAATGTTTGCATACATCGTAGCTTCGCGGATCTGCTTGATCCGCCAAATGAGCCAGATACCAATCCCCAGTAGAATCAGCCAAAGAATAGGGATGTAGAATCGCTGCCCTTGCGCAAACCATATGGGCATGGCATCCCCAGACCAACGGTATACATGACCATATGATTGAAAAAAGATCAGGAACAAAGAGACTAAAAGAGCAGCCTTGTGCCAACCCTTACTCACGATGCGTGCCGCCAACAAAATCAAAAGTGTAAAGATAAGCAGGGCAATTAAAGAACGCACCATGCGTTCTGGAGCTAATTTTCCCAAGTTAGCAGCAAGTAACGTGATAACAGGATATACAGCAAAGATAAACGGATGGAATATCCAATAACGAACCATTGATAAAATTCCTTCAAAATAATGTGGGTCTGAGTTTAATAAGCGGGGAATATGTGATCCTAAAACCTTTCCAAAGATAAATCAAACAACTATTCCCAGATGATGACAATATGGTCTAAAACATACCCATAGGGAGTTTCTTATCCCCGTAAACTATCAAAAAACAACTTCCTATTGCGATTCTACCCTATCATCAGATGAGGCGGCAACCTGATTCATCTATATTTAAACCTCAACTATTTTCGAGAAACCTCTCGAGAAAACAGCGTTCCGTCGAGTCGCAACATGACCAGTTTATGCTCTAAATTGAATATGAAATATTGCTTAAAGAAGCATATCACCCCCCATTTTCCTATTGGATTTAAGTGACTTGTAGCGTAATCTGGCGGTAGAAAATTAGTAAAGCATCCATCGCATCTCACATCAGCCTGCCGCTTTCAAATGAAAAATTGGGAGTAATTTATGTTATTAAAACATACGATATTGAAAATCACATTTATTATGGTTTTGTTTTTGATGTTTTTCTTTGTGCTTAATGTATCTACCACGCAAAGCGCCGCTGCCAGTGAAACACCTATTTGGTCCAGGAACCTACAACACGCAAGATGTGCTTCTCCTGCTTTCTGCGAAAATAGCTCTCCCGCTTTAGTGGATTTAACAGGGGATGGCGTTCTGGATATTGTTCTAGCCACCAGTAATGGTTGGGTTATGGCTGTTAAAAACAATGGGCAATTACTTTGGGAGAAGGATGTAGCCGCTGCTTTTGGTATGTCTCCGAATACACAGCAAATTAATTCTTCACCAGCCATTGCCGATATTGACAATGATGGACGCCTGGAAATCGTTATTGGCACTGGCACAAAAAGTCAGAGTATGTGTACTCAGGGTGGAGTTATCGTTTTAGATCATAATGGCAATGTACAGCCAGGATGGCCTTTTTTCACCCATGATGAGGATATTCCTCCGGTGGGTTGTACGGATACTGTATTCTCAACGCCAGCTCTTGGTGACCTGGATAAAAATGGGGATATGGAAATCGTTGTGGGTAGTTTTGATAAACGAATTTATGTTTTACATCATAATGGGGTTTTGGATAGCCATTTTCCCGTTGATAGTGCGCTTATGATTCGTTTTCCTAGTTGGACTTTTTTGAAGGGAAGACTAGCTGATACCATTTGGTCCTCACCTTCACTGGCTGATATGGATGGGGATGGTTATTTGGATATTATTCTGGGGACAGATGAAGGTAATTTAGGTTCAAGTTGGGGGGCGTGGCCTGATAATTGGACATGCCCCTACGCCCTCCCTCCTAATTGGTCTCCGGATA
>JACSSI010000766.1 GCA_014879345.1 Anaerolineae bacterium
GGGAAAATTTTGGCGGAAACGGCCGTTTCCCAAGACCAAGCCCATCTGCCCATCTACAGCCTATCCCAGCCTAGCGAAATCCTAGATCGCACCGAATACCTGCTCGGTCTCGTGACTGAAAATCCCGCGTTTGCTATTGCACGCCAACTGCAAAAACTGAGCGTGATGGGTGCAGAAGTGGCAGGCATTCCGTGCAATACCGCCCACGCGCCCGCCATTTTTAATGTCATTGAGGCGGAACTGCACAAAGCCAACTGCCCCATTAAACTGCTGCACATGATTCAAGAAGTCGGCCGTTTTCTGCACGAGAATTATCCAGAGATTGAAACGATTGGGGTGCTGTCTACCACGGGTACGTACCGCGCTCAAATCTATCCGCAGGTGTTGGAACCGCTCGGCTTCACTGTCGTGGTGCCAGACGAGACCATGCAGGTAGAGCTGATTCATCCGTCGATTTACGACCCGATTTATGGCATTAAGGCGAATGGGGGCGGGACGGAAACGGCCGTTTCCCATCTCCAAACCGGCGCACAAACCCTCAAAACACAGGGCGCACAAGCCCTCATCCTGGGCTGCACCGAAATCCCCCTCGTCATGCAAACCAGCACAGTAGACGGCATGATTGCCATCGATCCCACAAGAATTTTAGCGAGAGCCCTTATCCGAGAATCGAATGGGGCAAAGTTGCAGAGCGGCAAAGTGGCAAACCTGTCCTGAGCATTGTCGAAGGAGTAACCTTGCTACCCTGCAACCTTGCCACTCTGCCACTTTTTTGGAGATACTATGCCCCGAATTAGAGAACTAGGCATTTATAACGGCCGTTTATCCCCCGGCCCCCTCAACGCCATTACCGACGTAGCAGGGGTAGCAGTCGGTCACTTCACCCTCATTGAAGGAGAGGGCGAATGGACAGGCAGCGGCCCCTTCCGCACGGGCGTCACCGTCATTTTGCCCCATCAAGGCAACCTCTACGCCGAAAAAGTGCCAGCCGCCGTGCATACCATCAACGGCTTCGGCAAAATCATCGGCTTTGAGCAGGTGCGTGAACTGGGCAACATCGAAACCCCCATCGCCCTCACCAGCACCCTCAACGGCCCCCGCGTCGCAGACGCCCTGATGACAGTTATGATTGAGCAAAATCCCCACATCGGCCTCGGTTTCGCGGAAACGGGACGACAGGGTTACGCCAGCGTCAACCCCGTGGTGGGCGAAACCAGCGATGGCTTTCTCAGCGACATGCAAGCCCGCCCCATCGGCCTGCCCGAAGTCCGCGCCGCCCTGGCCGATGCCTCTACAGGCGCGGTCGCCGAAGGCGTCGTCGGCGCAGGTACAGGCACGAGCTGCTACGGCTGGAAGGGCGGCATTGGCACTGCCAGCCGCCAACTCCCCGCAGACAAAGGTGGCTTCACGATTGGCGCGTTAGTACAAAGCAACTTTGGTGCTCCCGAAGAACTGGTCATCGCAGGCGTGCCTATCGGACAACATCTACACCCCTCCCAATTCCAGCCCCGCCCCGAAGATGGTTCCATCATGATCATCCTGGCAACAGACGCCCCTATGGACAAACGGCAGCTTGAAAGGCTCTGCCATCGCGCCACATTTGGCCTGGCACGCACGGGCAGCATTTGTCACGGGGGCAGCGGCGATTTTGTGATTGCGTTTTCGACTGGGTATCGCATATTGGATAGGCCTGAGGAAATTGGGGGAGAACGGCCGTTTATCAACGAACAAGCCATCATGAGCGATCTCTCCCTGGCCGTCATCGAATCCGTGGAAGAAGCGATCTACAACAGCCTGCTCATGGCCAACACCGTCGTCGGACGGGATGGCAATACGCGGATCGGCCTGCCAGCCGATGAAGTGAAAGAATTAGTGGCAAGGTGGCAAAGCGGCAAGGTGGCAGAGTAATCATCCTGCCACCTTGCCACTCTGCCACCCTTTTCCTTTGTAATACTTCTGTAAAGATTCCCCGTAAACCGTTGAAATCTCTTACTGCTCTCACTATACTGTTATCGATTATTTTGAAAAAGGAGCTAGTAGGATTTATGCCCATGTACACCTTCGTCTGCCGCGACTGCGAGCAGCCATTTGACCGAAAACTACGGATGTCTCAATCCAGCGATACGCAAGACTGCCCCACTTGTGGCAGCCTGAATACCCGCAAATCCATTGGCGCAATTGCTGTTGGCGGCGCGACTCGTTCCGCAGCCCCAGCCTTTAGTGCGCCACCTCCCAGCAGTCCCTTCACCTGAGCGAGTGGTTGCTAAGCAAGCAGGTTGCTTGCTAAAAAATATCAACGCAAAGGCGCGAAGAAGCAAAGAATGAAAGAAATCCTTTGCGATCTTTGCACCTTTGCCTCTTTGCGTTAAAAATAGTCCTCTAAAAATTCAATTCAAAGGTAGATTTATCATGGCAAACACAAAGACCGCACAACTCGTCTGGACAGGCGAAGATTGGAATTTTGAAACAACGCTGGGTTCAGGCTATCAGGTACAGTTCAAAGCACCCGAACCAAACGCAACCGGTGGCAGTCCGATGGAATTTTTGCTGGCTGGGGTAGCGGGCTGCACCGGAGTAGACGTTCTCTCCATCCTGAATAAGATGCGCCAGGATGTGACTGGCCTAACAGTAGACATCGAAGGTGACCGCGCTGAAGATTACCCGATGGTCTATACAGATGTCACCATCGTTTACAACCTGACTGGTACGGATATTGACCCAGACGCCGTGGAAAAAGCAATTGAACTGTCAATGACCAAATACTGCTCTGCTAGCATTATCTTCAAACGAGCCGGTGTCAAAGTTTCCACAACCTATCATATCGAAACAGTCTAATCGGGTGCGGTTTAAAGTTGTGTATGAGACTACAAAAGTCT
>JACSSI010000767.1 GCA_014879345.1 Anaerolineae bacterium
ATCTACTTCTGCTTCTACTTTAAGCAAAATATTCTGTTGGTCTGCCTGATGCCGATACTTAGCTGAAACCGTTTGCAGTAGTTCCAAGGGGGGTATTACCTGCTGATGTAGTGCCAGTTTACCTGCATCCGCTAAAGACAAGGTGCGTAAATCCTGAACGAGGCGACTGAGGTTTTGAGCTTCGTCGTGGATAATTTCGAAGGTTTCTGCATCGGGAGGCAAAATGCCGTCACGTAATGATTCGGTGTAGCCGAGGATGATGCTCAGGGGGGTTCGCAGTTCGTGAGCGATGTCGGCGGTCATTTGGCGGCGCTGTTGGCTGGCGCTGGAAAGATCAGCGCTCATCTGGTTGAACGAAGTGGCAAGTGCACCAATTTCGTCTTGGGAGCGCACGGAAACTTGTCGGCCTAATTCGCCAGCGGCAACGGCCGTTGTCGCCACCGTTAGCTCTTTTATCGGATTGGTAATGGTGCGTGCCAGCAAAATACCCACCAGCAATGCCACCACAGCCGCCGCCACAAAACTCAGCAGCACACCCTCTGTCACCCGATCCAAAAACTGTTCTTCGGGCGAGGGATTGGGTGAATGAAAGGAGTCAAAGGGCACTCTAACTAACCAGCCAACCGTTTCCCCATTGACAACCAGCGGCGTGGCTTCCGCTATCCGCCGCGAATCTATTTGTTCACCGGGCCGATTACGCCCACCGCCCATGACGACCTGCCCATGCTCATCCACCACCATCCAGGGCGACTCAAACGGCCGTTCCATTTGCCGATTTCCAGGTTGATACGCTTGCATCAACACCCGTCCCGCCCCTTCCCAGGTACCGGTTTCGGTGTAATAAGTTTGCAGTTGCTCTACCAACGTGGCTTCAAAACTATTCGTCAGAAATTGATTAAACTGGCGGCGCGTTTGAAAATTGACAAACACGCCAACAAGTACTGCGCCGACGACGCCGACGAAAAGGAATGCCAAGGTGAGTTTGAAAGCGAGTGAACGCATGGTTTGTAGTCCGTAGTTCGTAGTTCGTAATCCGTGAAACGTTTACGGATTACGGTTTACGCCCTATTCAGTGGCAAAGCGGTAGCCGATGCCGTAAATGGTTTCAATATAACGCGGGTTGCGCGGGTCGGGTTCGATTTTGGTGCGCAGGTTACGCACATGCACGTCGATGGTGCGTTCGTACCCCTCAAAAGCAGTGCCTTGCACGCGGTCGAGCAAATCCAGGCGGCTAAAGGCGCGACCCGGTGAAGCCATGAGTGTCGCCAGGATGTCGAATTCTGAAGGAGTGAGATCGACGGGATTATCAGCTACTTTGACAGAACGGCCGTTTCTATCCAGCACCACATCCGCCACCCGCAGCACATCCACCTCCGGCGAATCCTTGCCCATGCGCCGTAACACAGCCCGAATTCGCGCCGCCAACATGCGCATACTAAACGGCTTCGCAATATAATCGTCTGCGCCTAATTCCAACCCGAGCAGCGCATCCGTTTCTTCTATTTTGGCCGTCAGCATGATGATAGGCGTTTCGCGCTCTTTACGATGGGTGCGCATGAACTCGTAGCCATCCATTTCTGGCATCATGATGTCCAGCACAATCAAGTCTGGATTCTCTTCACGCGCCACAAACAACGCCTCGCGCCCATCGCCAGCCGTTACCACGCGATAGCCTTCCTGGGTCAAGTAAGCTTTCACTAATGTACGCAGTCGTTCATTATCATCGACAACAAGTATGGTTTTGGACATAGGGTTTCCTATTAAAGGTGGCAAGGTTGCAAGGTGGCAAAGTAACAGTGTAACGAGATTACCTTGCAACTCTGCAACTCTGCAACCTTGCAACGCTACCACCAGTCTACCAGACTATTTTACTCGTTTCCAGAACGGCCGTTAGGGAATCCAGCACCATTCAGAAAATCAGTCACAAACGTTTCCGCATCCTGGCCTTGCAAGAAATCAGAGCCAGCCAGCGCTTCAGTGAGCGTGGCGGTGATGGTTTCGACATCGCCGCCATTTTCGGTGATGATGTCGGCCAGGGTTTTGCCTTCGCTCAGGGCAGTTTGCACGGCTTCTGCGCTGAGACCGGTGGCTTCGGTAACGGCCGTTATCGCCTCACCCATTATCCCACCATTCGGAAAACCATTCTCAGGAGCCACGCCTGTTTTGGTTTGCAACAAACGCACAACCGCGCCCGTCATTGCCGCTGTTTGAAAACCAGAGGCATCGCCGCCACTTTCTGCTATACGTTCCGCAATGCGGGTTTGCTGGGCGCTGGGATCAGCGCCGGGCAGACCACCACCTGGCCCCCCGCCTTGGCCGCCGCCACCACCGGGCAGACCGCCGCCTGGGCCACCACCTGGAAAACCAGCGCCACCAGCGCCATCCGCACCATCGGCGCCGCGATTACCACCAAACGCCCCACGCATAGAAATCGTGCCATCGGCCAGCATCGCCTGAAAACTTTCATCCGTGAGCTGCATGGCCGCGATAGCAGCCACTTGTTCCGGGGTCATGGTGTCTTGAATTTGGTTGAGAACGGCCGTTACTTCCGCATCAGCCGCCGTTTCACTGTTGGACAAACTCTGTACCGCTTGCCACAGAGGCAGCAACGCAGCAGCCTCCGTTTCGTCAACCGCCTTATCCCCATTTTCTAACTGCAACATACCAATCGCTAACTGCGCCTGCACAGGCAAGGCATTGCTGTAATTCTCACTCAAACGAACCGCATCACCCGCTTGCGCAGCTGCGCCATTGCCGCTTGTGGCGGCTGGCTCAGAAGCTGTGCCGCCACAAGCTGTTAAGATCAACGCTAAAATCAATCCAAAAATAATAAAATATTTATTCATCCTAATCACCTTTCATATTTTTGTAGG
>JACSSI010000031.1 GCA_014879345.1 Anaerolineae bacterium
CGATGCGTTGGCTGATTTAGATGCTTTTCTAGAATATCCTCCAGATGATTATTACCAGGAAGCTTTTCGGATGCGTGCTGTGTTACAAGCGCTGCTTTCTGATGAATCGTAGGCTTGTTACGGGTTGTGGCTGGCTGCTACCGGTACGCCTAGTTCCCCTGCTACACGTTCAAAATCTTCAAAGTTACTAATTGTTGCCACAGCGCGCATGAATTCTTTTAGGGAGGGGCTGGCTTGACGCATGGCAAGCAGGGTGGGACCAATCGGATCGTCGCCTGTTGCTCCTGGTTCGTCGGCATAAGCGCCGTAGAAGGCGAAGTAGGCTTGGTTGAGTTTGCGCAGGTTATAGTTGTTCTCTACAAAAATGTGCCGACGTTCTTCCATGTATGTTTCTGCTCCCTCTATATCACCTTCAGCTAACATGGCATCAACGACACGCCGCGTTTCAGCCATTTCTGCCTGAAAATCAAAGGGGGGCGGTTCGACGGGTTCTGGCACTATTTCTGCTGCTACTGTTGGGTCTGGCGGCGGTGGTGGCACAAATTCGGGGTAGTAACGTGCCACTACTTGCTCTCCAATTTCTCGACCGACGATGGAGGCAACGGTTTCGTTGATGGTGCGTAAGCTGGGGTCGGACATGTAGTTGATGCTGATGGGATAGGGCATGAGCCAATGGTGTGCCCATTCATGGGCTGTGACATCTGGCAGCCAGGTGACGCTGCTGGTTTCCATGATCATGGCGGGATAGGTTGCCAGCCCGCCAATGGGAACGACCAGGGCAGAGAGGTTGGCGTTTTCGTAAACGGCCGTTTCCATTTCATCTTTTTCCGCAGCAGTGAGGCCGGGGGTTAACGGCCGTTGGTATTTGTTTTGAATCTCGTCTCGGGGAGAGACGATCATCATCAAGGGCAGGGGTGTCATGTGCATCATGACTGGTGGCGAGGTTTGCCCGCCCAGCGCCAGTCCTTCTTCAGCTAAAAGGGTGGCAACCTGGTCTTGCACGATGGCTTCGGCCAGCACCTGTAATCGCTGCATTTTTTGCCGCGTGTTTACCAATTCTGCCTGTTTTTCTTGAGAGGCTACGTCAGGATTGGCGATGGCTGGGTCGGCATAAATCTGCTCTATTTCCCAGTTTAGCCGGTTGATTTGGTTGATGGTTTCCAGATACTCCAGCACGATTTCTTTCTGGGTTTCTTCAGACAAGTAAGCAGTGCCGCTTGAGAGAACGGCCGTTGCCTTTGCCAGAAGTGCGTTTAGTTCCCAGGATACAAAGTCAAAGGCGCGGCTGCCAGTTATCACATCAACTTGCACTTCTTCGTCGCCAAGTTCCGGCCAATTGGGTGCCAAAAAGAGAAGCAGTAAGAGGAGCAGTGTTGTAACGGCCGTTACCGATTTCAGGCGATCTTTCGTCATGCGGGAATCATAGTCGAGAGAGCCACGCCCTACAAGCAAACGCCTGGCCGTTTCACCACTCGTTAATAACCCAAGCCTGTTATAATGGCGAACATACAGAAAAATCAAGTTTCACAAACAACACATATCATAAAAGTAGAATACCTATGCGATTTTTAGTAACGGGCGGCGCTGGCTTTTTGGGTTCAGCGCTCGCCAACCGACTGGTTAAAGATGGACACCACGTCACTGTTTTGGATGATTTGAGTAATGGCAAGCGGGAACAATTGGAAACGGCCGTTACCTTCCACCAAGGCGACGTAGACAGCATCCCCTTACTCTGGTCGCTGCTGCAAGACGTTGACTGCGTGTACCATTTAGCGGCTCGCGTTTCCGTAGCACAATCCATTCTACATCCCCGGGACTACAGCCGCGTCAACGTGGGTGGCACCGTCAGCCTCATGGAAGCGATGCGGGATACTGGTATCCGCCGCGTCGTTTTCACCTCGTCTGGCGCAATTTACGGCCAGCAGCCAGAGCAGCCCGTCCATGAAGAAGACACCCCACAGCCAGATTCCCCCTACGCAGTCAGCAAATGGGCAGCCGAACAATACATCCACACCATCGGTCGTCTTTGGGATATTGAGACGGTAGCACTGCGTATTTTTAACGCCTACGGCCCACGCCAAAGTTTACCCGTCTCCCATGCGCCCGTCGTGCCGCGCTTTTTACAGCAAGCACTCACTGGTGGTTCCCTTGTTATTTTTGGAGATGGTTCTCAATCGCGGGATTTTATCTACGTGGACGATGTGGTGGCAGCCCTCGTCACGGCGGCGACAGCCAAAGGTATCAACCGACAGGTGATCAACATTGGCAGCGGTGTGGAAACGAGTGTGACTGGGTTGGTGGATGCTATTGAACGGGTAAACGGCCGTTCCGCCAAATGCATCTACAATCGAGAAAAAAACGGTGGCGTCCCCCGCCTCGTCGCCGACATCAGCCGCGCCCAAGCCCTGCTCGGCTTCCGTCCGCAAACCGATCTTATCACCGGGTTACAACACATCCTTGAACATTTAGTCGGGTAGTCGGGTAGTCGAGTAGTCGAGTAGTCGGTTAGTCGAGTAGTCGGACTATCAGACTAATAGAAAAAAAAGCCGGAACAAGATTTGTTCCGGCTTTTCTATGCCCAGGAGAGGACTCGAACCTCCACGCCCATAAGAGCACAGGCCCTCAACCTGCCGCGTATGCCAATTCCGCCACCTGGGCTAAGGCGATTGGTATTATAGCCTGTGGTCGGTTCGTGTCAAAAAATTCCCACAAACACAAACCTTAGCAGCAAACACACCACAACCCCTGGTCAATGCGAGCCATCGCCTCCACCAAAGGGCGTGATATAATCTGAGCATGAATTGGAGAGATTGTATCTGGTGCACCTGTATTGGCCCGTGTCGAGAAAACCCTCGGCACGGCGGCTCCCTTTTTCCTGCTCCCAACTCCTCCTCTTTCTATCATTCTTTCCCTTATTACACACAATTTACCCCCGTCAAAAACAAGGTTGAAAAATTTATCACTCACCCTTGATCATTTATGCTTTGAGGAGAATTCCCTATGACACACACCCCTATCAATTTACGCGAAAGCATCGTCGGTCTGGATAAAAGCGTGCCTTTAATGAACGGCATCCTGGCTCCCTACGTCAACCTGGATAATGCGGCCAGCACACCATCTTTCAAACAAGTGCTGGCGGCCATCAACCAGTTCATGCCTTACTACTCCAGTGTTCATCGTGGCACCGGGTTTAAATCACGGCTGAGTACGACGGCTTATGATCAGGCACGAGAAATCATTGGTAAATTTGTCGGTGCGAATTTGGAGACCAACACAGTTATCTTTGGTAAAAATAGCACCGAAGCGCTCAACAAGCTGTCCTTTCGCTTCCCGTTCAAGGAAAACGATGTCGTCATCACCACGCAGTTAGAACACCACTCCAATGACCTTCCCTGGCGTGCCCATGCCACCTCTGTTCATGTACGGGCGCTGGAAAACGGCCGTTTTGATGAAGACCACTTCGATCAACTGTTGACAGAATACGCGGGTCGCGTTGGTCTGGTGGCGGTGACTGGTGCTTCCAACGTCAGTGGCTACATTCAACCGATTCACCGGCTGGCACGCAAAGCCCACGCCGCCGGCACCATGATCCTGGTAGACAGCGCCCAGTTAGCCCCCCACCGCCGCGTCGATATCCGCCCCGACGACGACCCCGAACACCTCGATTTCGTGGTGCTCTCCGCCCACAAAATGTATGCCCCTTATGGCACGGGTGCGCTGATTGGGCCGAAAGAAATATTCATGCAAGGCGCACCAGATTACGTGGGCGGCGGCACAGTCGATGTGGTGACAATGGATGAAGTGTATTGGGCAGGAATGCCAGACCGTGACGAGGCCGGTAGTCCCAACGTTGTCGGGGCGGTGGCAATGGCGGTGGCGGCTCAAGTGCTGATGGCGGTGGGCATGGATCATATTGCCGCTCATGAGGAAGAATTGATTGCCTACGCGCTGGAACGTATGGCCGCAGTTCCTGGCATCAAAATTTATGGTGAAACAAACCCGGCCAATGCAAACCAAAAAGTAGGGGTGATACCCTTTAATCTGGATGGTATTTCTCACTTCAAACTAGCCGCCATTTTAGGCTACGAGGGTGGTATTGGCGTGCGCAGCGGCTGTTTTTGCGCCCACCCTTACGTGGTGCATTTGCTGCAACTGGATGAAGGCACGGCCGCTACGTGGCGTGATCAACTGCTTTCCGGTGACAAATCGGAGATGCCCGGTATGGTTCGTGCCAGCTTTGGCTGTTATAACAACAAAGAAGATGTAGATAAGCTGGTAACGATGCTGCACCGCATTGCCGCAGGTGAGTATGAGGGCAATTATGTGCTAGACCGTGCTTCTGGTGAATACACACCTCAGGGCTATGAAGATGCCTTTTCAGCGTATTTCTTGCTTGAATAGCGAACTTTCATAGAATTATCAGCTTGATTGTCAACCTAACCTGACAGGTTTTAGCAACTTGGCCGGTTTTTCAGATTGGTTCTTAATCAAAGAGACCAGTCTAAAATTCTTTTGCAGAGGCTTTAGATTTAAGATGAGAAGATGGAGTTTATTTATTATATTGGCGCTGTTACTCGCGTTTTTAGTGTCATGTGGCAAGGAAGAACCCAGTCCTACCCCCATTCCTCCGCCAGCAGCAGAGAGTGTGGCTGAAACGGCCGTTTCCCCCACAGCAGTCGCCCCCCAAGAAACAGCCACATTACCGCCACCGCCAACGATGGCTCCGGTGGTAACAGCCACAACAGCCGTTGCCGAAGTGGTCGAAGATGAAGGCCCCATCGTGCTGATGACGGCCGAAGATTTTGGCGATGATCGTAACCCGCTGACTGGTGAACTTGTGGAGAATCCGGAAGATTTGCTGCAACGGCCGTTAGCCATCAAAATTTCAAACTCACCACCAGGGCAGGTGCGGCCGCAGTCTGGCATTAACGACGCCGCTATCATGGTTGAGCATCTGGCCGAAGGGGCTGTCACCCGTCTCACTGGCATTTTCTACGGCAATTGGCCGGAAAAAGTGGGGCCCGTGCGCAGTGCGCGTCTGATTGATTTGGAACTGCCAGCTATGTATGATGCGGGTCTCGCTTATTCTGGTGCGAGCGTCGGTGTCAGCCAACGCCTGTTCTCCTCAGATTTTCGCCCGCGTATCATCCGCTCCAACACAGAAGGGTATTATCGCTCTGGCGAGGAAAACAAAGACATCGAACACACGCTTTATGTCAACCCGGAAGGTTTACACAACACCCTGGCTGAAGCTGATCTCAATACGCCGCCCAATTTCAATCAAGTCATGGCTTTTTCCAGTGAAACACCGCCGAATGGCACGCCAGCCACACACCTGACGATTGATTACATTTGGGAAGTGATTGAATGGAAATATGATGAGGAAGACGGCCGTTACTACCGTTGGGCAGATGGCGAACCTATCTACGATGCCAATGATGGTGAGCAAGCCAGCACCGCCAACATCCTCATCCTCACCCCCTACCACGTCCAAGACCCCGACATCTGCGAACAGGCCAGTAAAGAAGGGCAATGTGTGGCACTATCAGTACAAATTCAACTGTGGGGCTCCGGCCCCGGTATTCTCATGCGTGACGGGCAGCAATTCCCTGTCTACTGGCATCGTGAAGGACGCAACGACTTACTCACCTTTACAGATGGCGCAGACAATCCCGTCCCTTTGCAGATCGGCAATTCCTGGTTTCAGTTCGTGCCTACCTGGCGCGGCTATGAAGATAATGTTGTGATTGAATAAGAACAGCCACGATACACGTCTGATTTAAAAAGACGCAAAAAAGCAATCAACTCTTTGCTTTTTTGCGTCTTTTTCATTTCCACCAATACCATTAGCCTATGTCATTTTCAGGTGATCACTTGCTAAAATGGGACATTGCGTCGTGCAGTATTGTTTTGGTTGGAAACAACAACGCATTTTATCTAAACCAACTTGCAAGCAGTTAACTTTTTATAGGGCAGAACAGCCACAACCGCCAGGCTTCTTCAGTTTCTGGGAACTTTTATGAACCAACTGGATGCTTCTCAATTCACAATCCTCATCGCAGATGATAATCGTTCTTTACGCGATTTACTGACTGTCAGCATAGAAACGCGCGGATTTCAAGTTATTACCGCTGAAAATGGGCTTGAAGCGCTTAACCTACTGCGCACCCAAATAGTGCATCTTATGCTGCTAGACATTATGATGCCTGTGATGAATGGGTATGAAGTGCTGCAATATATGCAGTCAGACCCAGAATTGAGCCGGACGCCAGTGATTGTGATGTCGGCACTCACCGATATGGATAATCTGGTGCGCTGTGTGGAACTTGGGGCAGAGGACTGCTTGTTCAAGCCAATCAATACGTCTCTCTTTTGGGCGCGTGTTAATGCGGCTTTGGAGAAGAAAAGGCTGCAAGATCAAGAGCGTATTTTTACGGAGGAGTTGGCAACCCTGCAACAAGTAGACCGGGCGTTGAACAAAACACTCGACCTTGAAACTGTTGCCAACATCACTCTGAATTGGGCGATGCAGCAAACAGGCTCCATACGTGGGGCGATTGGTCGCTGGGTGGATTCCCGGTTTGAACTGTGGGCAAATTCGGGGTTGGAAACGGCCGTTTTCACTCAAGAAGCCGCCTGTTTTGCAGAAACCTTGCACCAAAAACAGATAAAAACCACCCCATCTGACAATAAACCACACCGTCTCTGTGCCCCTATCCAACGGGATGATCAAACCGCAGAAACGCCATTGGGAATCATCGTGCTGGAATGTGAATGGCCCTTTTCGCAGAAAGATGCACATTTCCTGTCTCGGCTGTGCAACCATGCCGCTATTGCCATCAATAATGCTCAATTACACGCGCAAATTCAGGCGGCTAATCGTTCTAAAACTGAATTTGTAGCGATGGTTTCTCATGAATTGAAGTCTCCGCTCACCGTTATGCGCTCTTACCTGGAGTTATTCACCATCGTCAACGATGGCAATTTAACGGAGAAGCAATCCAGTTTCATCAACACCATGGAAGAATCGGTGACGCGCATGACCACCCTCATCTCTGAGCTGGATGACATTACACGCATTGAAACGAACAATATCAAACTGGATTTAGGCCCTGTTCTTTTACCTGATGTTGTCTCGATGGTTTTTAACGCACTCAGAAACCAGTTTGCGGCAAAACAGCAAACTTGCACCGTTACGATTCCCGTTGATTTACCGCCGCTATGGGCTGACCACAAACGGATGGTTCAGATTCTGCACAATATTTTATCCAATGCCCATAAGTATGTACCCGCGCAAGGGAAAATCTCTGTAACGGCCATGCCTGTTTTTGAAGACGGGCAGTCGTTTGTAAAAATCGCCGTACAAGACAATGGCATTGGTATTCCAGAGAAAGATCAGCGCAAAATTTTCACCCAATTCTTCCGCACAGATCAGGATGGCGTAACGGCCGTTGCCGGCACAGGTCTCGGTTTAAACATCACCAAAATGTTAGTAGAATTACAAGGTGGCAAAATTTGGTTTACAAGCGAATTGCATAAAGGCTCCACCTTCTACTTCCTATTGCCCTCTGCGCCATCAACCCTAAATCATCAACTGCCCATCATAGACAAACAAGCCGCTAATGGAGCCATGCTCGCTTGATCCCGGAACAGTGCAACTCATAATGGATTGGCAAAATATCCTCATCTACATCATCCCCCTCTTTGGGGCGGCCATCTTATCAGCCATCCTGGCTGTAATAGCCTGGCAGCGGCGACCACGTGCCGGAGCAGCCCCGTTTGCATTCTACATGATCGCTTCGGGACTTTGGTGTTTTGCCTATGGCATGGAAATCTTGTCCACCGACATAACAACCATGCTGTTTTGGGCAAAAGTTCAATACCTGGGTATCGCCACAGTAGCCGCCTTCTGCCTGATATTTAGCCTTCAGTACGCCCGTCGGTGGCAGCCCTCTCCCTATTTCTATGGATTGCTGTTCCTTATCCCTGTCTTCACCATTATCATCGCCTGGTTAGAACCGCGCACCAACTTGCTCTGGCAAAGCATTTCTGTTGATAGTGCAGGCCCCTTCTCCGTACTCACGTTCACCTACGGCCCTGTATTCTGGCTTATCGTCACTTACTCCTACGTGGAATTATTGGCAAGCACCTTTGTTTTCGTTGACCTGTCACGACGTGTTCCAGAAACCTATAAAAAACAAATTCGTTTGCTGGTGTTGGCTTCTTTTATTCCCTGGCTGGGAAATATTTTGTATATTTTAGGTATCAGCCTGATACCCCATTTAGATCTAACACCTTTTGGCTTTGTGTTAACCGGTCTTTTAATGGGTTGGAGCCTAAACCGCGTCCAACTACTCGATATTACCCCCATTGCCCGTAACCAAATATTGGAAAGCATGGCTGGTGGTATTTTGGTTCTCAATCGCAGAGAACACATCATCGACATCAACGAATCGGCTGCTGCCATCCTCAATGTTTCAGTTGGGGCTGTTATGGGCAAAGAAACCAGCATGATCTTAACTGGGCCATTAGCTCCTTTACAAAGCTACAAGCAATTTGATTTTAGGCACAGTGAGATTGATTTAAGCCAGCCTGACAAACCCTGTTTCGTCGATCTTTACGTGACGCCTTTGTATGATCACAGAGAGGAACTCATTGGCCGCACACTTGTTCTTCATGAAATCACAGACCGAAAACTGGCAGAAATTGCCCTAACCAAACAAAAACAATTGTTTGAAAATCTGGTTGAAATTACACGCTTTGTCTTGGGGCAGGACACCATCTATGAATCACTTAAAGAATCGGTGCAAACCGCCTTAACGCTAACGAATGCCGAAACTGGCAGTTTGTTTTTGCTGGATGCATCAGGCAAGGTGACTAACAGTATCTTAGCCAGGGGGGATTTGCCGATTGAGGACAAACGTGAAATTGAGTCAGATGTTATGAATCATGGGTTGGCAGGTTGGGTGAATCAACATCGGCAAGCGGTGCTCATACCTGATGCCACGCAAGATGACCGCTGGATGACACTGCCAGATCAACCTTATCAAGCGATGTCTGTGATGGCGATTCCGATTCTCACCAGTTCCCAATTACTGGGGCTGCTCACCCTTACGCACAGCAGCAAGCATTATTTTGGGCGAGATGATTTGCAACTCATGCAAGCGGCCGTCAACCAGATAGCACTGGCTTTGCGCAATGTGCAAATGGTGGATACTCAACAGCGCTTGATTTTGGAATTGTCACAGGCTAAGGATGAGGCGGAACTGGCAAATCGAGCAAAAAGCACCTTTTTAGCCAATATGACCCATGAACTGCGCACACCCTTATCAGCAATTATTGGTTACAGTGAACTGTTAGAGGAATGGCTAGAGATGCAAGCTGAAATTGATGAGAAAACGGCCGTTTTCATGGAACCACGCTTGCAAAAAATTGGAACGGCGGCGCATCATCTGCTGACGATCATTAGTGATATTCTCGACTTGTCGAAAATTGAAGCTGGAAAAATGACAGTGTATCCGAAGACATTTTCAATCATTGATATGGTAGACGATGTGGTTGGCACAGCCGAATCACTCATAGAAAAGAATGGCAACACGCTTACCGTCACCTGCCCACCAGATATTGGGGCAATGACCACGGATCCCGTCCGGGTGACACAAATCTTGCTCAATCTGTTGGGCAATGCCGCCAAATTCACGCAGGATGGACAGATTCGATTGACAATTATGGGGGAAACGGCCGTTACTGCCCCAAACCTCATCCGCTTCAAAATTCAAGACAATGGCATCGGCATCCCCGCCGAAGAAATCCCCAAACTCTTCCAACCCTTCACCCAGGTAAAAGAAAACACCGCCAGCCACCCAGAAGGCACCGGTTTAGGCCTGGCCATCAGTCAAAACTTTGCCCACATATTGGGTGGACATATCGACATCGACAGCAAACTTGGACAAGGCAGCACCTTCACCCTCCACCTGCCACGGACTATCTCCCAAACCACACAGATCAACACCCTTAAGGGTCAATAAATATGATCACACTTCTCCTCTTCCCGTTTAGCATTCTTTTTATCGCCGCCCTGCTGGCAGTAGTTACCGCCATCTACAGTTGGCGACAACGCCCTAAAACAGGAGCCACCTCCGTCAGCATCATGATGTTGGGTATCTTTATCTGGTTGGTGGGTTATATACTCGAACTAACCTCCAACAATGCAGCGACACAACTCATGTGGATCAACTTAACCTACATTGGCATCACCATCGTCCCGGCCGCCTGGCTCCTGTTTTCCTTTGAATACACCGGCCATTCAAGCTGGTTGTCATGGAAAACCATCGCCTTGCTTTGCATAGAACCCATTCTGGTACAACTCATCTTATGGACAAACAACACCCATAAGCTCTTTTATAAAGAAATCATATTTGACTTCACCCAGCAATTGCCTCAAACAAATCTAACCTACGGCTCCGCGTTTTGGCTGCACGCCCTCTATTCTTACCTGCTGCTTTTGGCAGGCACTATCATTCTCATCCTCAAATTTCGCAAATCTTCCGGTCTATATCGGCGGCAGTTAGCTATTATTCTCGTAGCGGCCGTTATCCCCTGGCTGTCCAATCTGATCTATCTATCCTGGCCTGGTGTCATCGCCCTTGATCCCACAGCCTTAGCCTTTTTGGCAACTGGTTTACTCTGGACTTGGGCGATTTTTGGCTACCGCCTCATGGATGTCATGCCCATTGCCCGCAATACAGTCGTAGAACACATGCAAGATGGTATGTTAGTGCTAGATCAGGAAAATCGCATCGTCGATATTAATCCTGCAGCAGAAAAAATCATAGAGCAGTCCGCCGATAACATTGTGGGGCTGGCAGTTGAGGAAGTATTATCCCCCTGGCGAGACGTAGCGAATCAATATCTGCATATTGCTCAAGCAAATGAAGAGATTGTCGTCCGCCAAGGAGAAAAAACCTTCTACTACGATTTACAAATCACACCCCTTCTCAATAAAAAAGGAAAACAAACCGGTCGACTCATCCTTTTAAGAGACATCACCCAAAGAAAACAGACAGAAGATGCCTATTACACATTGGTCAATCAAACGTCACAGGGGTTGGTAATTCTCAAGGATATGCAAATACAATTTGCCAACCCGGCACTTGCAGAAATCACAGGTATCCCTTTAACTGACCTCATCGCCGCCCCCATCAGCAAACTGATGCACAATATTCATCCAGATGATTTGCCAACGTTGCTAAACTCTCTTACTAATGCGTCTCGAATTGAGCTGCGCTTTATGGGCTTCCAGGATGAGACTCGTTGGCTTGAATTTTCCGCAACCCAAATCCAGTTTCAAGGTACACCAGCTATTCAAGCAGTTATCAGCGACATCACAGAACGAAAAAATACAGAAAGCATACTACGCCAGGCCAGAGATGAAGCAGAAGCTGCCAACCGCGCCAAAAGCACATTCCTGGCAAACATGAGCCATGAAATCCGCACGCCACTATCTGCTATCATCGGTTACAGCGAAATGCTTCATGAACAAGCGACCATGAAAGGCGACGAAAAGTTAGCGGCACGGCTCAAAAATATCGAAGTGGCTGCCTACCATTTGTTAAGCATTTTGAATGACATCTTAGATATTTCCCGAATTGAATCAGGGAAAATGGAATTGCATAAAAATCTGTTTACAGTGCAAGCATTAATTGACACACTCGCCATTACCGTGCGTCCTTTGGTGACACGAAACAACAATCGTTTTACCGTTGAATCTGCAAATAATTTAGGAGAAATGGTTGGCGATGCCACAAAAATCAAACAGATTCTGACAAATTTACTCAGTAATGCTGGCAAGTTTACTACGGACGGTAAAATTGTTTTGAAAGTAGATCGAGAAATGACAATGGATAATCAAGATGAACTTGTTTTAATGGTAAAAGACACGGGTATAGGTATGGCGCCAGAATCCATTCCCCACTTGTTCCAGCCCTTTGCCCAAGCAGATGATTCTCTCACACGGGAGTTCGGCGGTACCGGGTTAGGACTCGCCATTACACAACGCATCTGTGATATGATGAACGGCAGTATCGAAGTGGAAAGCCAACCTGGTCAAGGCTCTACATTTACGGTAAGGTTGCCCATTGAGAACAACATAAAGCAACCTGAGTTGATACGTACGGGAGAGTTAGCATGATACGCATCCTACTCGTTGAAGATGATAATATGCTGCAAGATATTCTGGCTGAACGGCTGGAGTTTAGAAGCTTTGAGGTGCTGGTAGCGGCCGATGGTCAGACTGGCATTGAAAAGGCAAAAATAGAAAAGCCAGATATAATTCTCATGGATATGCGTTTACCTGTCGTTGATGGGTGGGAAGCAACCAGACAGCTAAAAAGCGATCCTGAAACACAGCACATCCCTATTATTGCCCTGACTGCCCACGCGCTGATTGGGGATAAGGAAGAAAGTATCGCTGCTGGCTGTGATGAATATGAACCTAAACCAGTGAATTTTCCAAGCTTGTTGGAAAAGATTGAACAACTTTTGCAGGTGGAGCCATGACAAAACCGTTAGCTTTTATCATAGAAGACAATGATATGCTTAGTTCACTTTTTGAAGAGGCGATGCGTGAAGCTGGTTATGACACGGAAGTCGCTTTAGACGGACAAGTAGCGGCTTCGCGGTTGCAAGAAATCACACCTTATCTCATTTTGCTGGATTTACACTTGCCACACGTTTCTGGGGCTGATCTCCTCAAACAAATCCGTACTGAAACACGCTTGGATGCAACGCGCATCATTGTCGCTAGTGCTGATGGTACCTGGTCAACAAACCTCGACAATGAAGTTGATTTTGTGCTGAATAAGCCTGTCAGTTATGTGCAGCTCCGAACGCTTGCCAGCCGTCTAATCAATTAATTTATCCACACCTCTTGTGAATTTATTCTGTACCTAGTTTCTCACGTCTCCCAGAGAACTGAGGTATAATTTCTCCCCTGTTAGATAATTGCCTAATACTATCTTGAGGCTGCGCCAACATATCAAAAACAATGACAACTGCTAATCGCGAATTCCGCATTGAAAATGAATACCAATACAATCGCAGCGGGCCAGCACGCTGGATATTTGCCCATGTCTTTCGCTATCCCTGGCTGCCGATCGTGGTGACGGTAACGGCCGTTATCAACAATTTTGCCTACTCCTACAACCAGGTCATCATCGGCGAAACCTTCGACCTCATCACCTCGCCAAACTGGGCTGTACAATCCTTAATGCTATACGCCCTCGCCGCCCTCGCCGTCGCCACTACACAGGCGATTATGGGATTGGCGCGTAACTGGTCTAACGAAGTCATCGCCCAGCGTATGGAACGCGATACCCGCGACGAACTCTACATCAGCCTGCTAGGCAAAGACCAAACCTTCCACGGCCGCCAACGCATCGGCGACATTATGGCACGCGCCACCAACGACGTGCGCACCCTCAACATCATGTTTAGTCCGGGTGTGATGCTGCTTATTGATGGCTTCATGGGCATCATCGCCCCCATTGTCCTCATCGCCCGCCTGGACACCCGTCTGCTCCTGGTTCCTGGCCTCTACCTGATTCTGTATGCCATCACCATCTGGGATTACGCCCGCCGCCTCAACCCTGTCAGCGAAAGAATGCGCGAGAGTTTTGGTGACATGAACGCGGGTCTGGCAGAATCCATCAACGGCATTGAAGTCGTCAAAGGCAATGCGCAGGAAATAGAAGAACTGCGCAAATTCACCACCAATGCGGCACTGTACCGCAAATACTTCGTCAAAAACGGCATCATTCAAGCGTGGTATTTACCCATGCTCATTCTGGGCATCTGCATTGCCCTCGGCTTTCTACAAGGCATTTACCTCTGGTGGCTGGGCGAATTGACACTGGGTCAAGTCGTCACCTACATGGGTTTGCTTGGTGTGCTGCGCTTTCCCACCTTCGTCTCCATTTTTACCTTCAATCTGGTGCAATTGGGCCTCGCCAGCGCTCGCCGCATCCTGGAAATCCTCAACGAAGAGACATCCCTGGATGAGAACGAAGCCGGACAAAGCAAACCAATCCAGGGAGACCTGGCTTTTGAAAACGTCAGCTTTGGCTACAACGGGAACAAGCTTATCGACGGCATTAGCTTCTCCGCCAAAGCAGGACAGACGGTCGCCATCGTGGGGCAGACAGGTTCTGGCAAAACGACCATGACGCGCCTCATCAATCGCATCTTTGATGTCGATGAAGGTCAAGTCCTCGTTGATGGCGTGGATGTGCGAGACTGGAATCTGGAGTCGCTGCGCTCTCAAATATCAACCATCGAGCAGGATGTGTTCCTGTTTTCACGCACGTTGTCTGAAAACATTGCCTTTGGCGCTCCTGATGCAGATCAAGATGCGATTGTGCAAGCGGCCAAAGAAGCGCAAGCGCACGAGTTCATTACCAGTTTCGCCGAAGGTTACGACACGGAAGTGGGAGAACGAGGCGTGATGCTTTCTGGTGGACAGCGGCAGCGCATCGCCATCGCCCGCGCCTTCCTCACCGACCCGCGCATCCTTATTTTGGACGACAGCACCAGCGCCATCGACAGCGCTACGGAAGACCAAATTCAACGCGCTATGAAGCGTATCAGCAGCCAGCGTACTACCATTCTCATCACTCACCGCCTCAGCCAAATTCGCTGGGCGGATCACATTTTGGTTCTCAACAACGGCAAATTGGTTGATCAGGGTACGCACGAACAGTTATTAGAACGCAGCGAAGCCTATCAGCATATCTTTGCAAGATATGATTAACGATTGTGGATTGACGATTGACGATTACTCGTCACGCCAAACACCAATCGTAAATCTAAAATCATTTAATCGTAAATCATTATGGGTTTTATTTTAGACGGACTCGAAACAGAAGATTATGACCGGCAGTATACCGATAAGGAACTGCTAAAACGCATTGTTGCTTATTTCCGGCCGTATACACGAAGGATGGTGCTGGTGGGCGTGATGATTGCGCTCAACTCTCTGGCTGGTGTTGCCAGCCCAATCCTCATTGCCAAGGGCATTGACATGCTGGAAACCAACCCAACGCTGGAGGCGGTGCTGTTGGTGACAGGGGGTGTCTTGCTGCTGGGCATCGCAGCCTGGTTTTTTAACTTTATCCGCCAATATTTTTCGGCCAAGGTGGTGGGCAATGTGGTTTTGCAACTGCGCCGCGATGTCTTTGAGGCAACGGTGCAGCATGATATGTCGTTTTTCGATGAGCATCCTTCAGGCAAGATGGTGAGCCGAATTACGTCTGATACGCAGGATTTTGCGGAAACGGTAACGTTGACGATGAATTTGTTGAGCCAGGTGCTACTGGTATTGAT
>JACSSI010000768.1 GCA_014879345.1 Anaerolineae bacterium
TGCAACACTCACCGCCTGAAAAAAGACGACATCTTATTAGGTCTTGTTGTTATGTTCCAAAGCAACTAATTCTAAGCGATGCGATATGGTTTGTCATTTCGATTTCTCTTGATTTATTAGATTTTGTTGTTAGGGTTAACCTTCCTGTTTAGGCCACTTCCATGCATAACGGATAATTAGTAAAAGAAGAACGACCTCCATAGTTGCAGCAAAATACATGTGTACCCAAGCCTCTCCTGCTAAATTAAACAACATATAAGGAATATATACCGTAGCCACGATTATGTTTGTCCAACGATTTACTTTAGCCGGCAGGGCAACAGAAAGGAAAATCATAAGAGTTGGAATTGCTACAAAAAACATTGCTACCATTAGAAAGACATAAGAAATGTCAAATGTAAATACTCTCCCTGCCAGAATATCTTCTATGGAGCCCGGCATATATAAGTGGAAATAATCTACATAGATGTATAGAAACATAAAGCTTGCCCAAAGGGCGGCGAGCTTCAGTTTTACATTAAGCTTGATGTCTTCTAACACCTTTTGTGGTACTTCTTGTGAGTTCATATTTATACTCCTTTTTTTGAATGATATGGATGAGTTTCGTAGTTTACGATCATACATCTACGAAATTGCCCCGCAGAGGCCATTTGTTTTGGGCTGTGGCTGCGGCATCTCCGTAGACAATAAGTTTAGAACGACCAATCGCGTCTGAAAGGATGTGAGTGATGATGTAAATAAAATACAAGAGCCCTGCCAATCTTGCGCCGTTTTTGTTTGGTCTCATTGGTGACCTCCTTATTTTGTCTGACATAGTTCGTCCTGCGTTAACCGTTTTCGTTACGGCTACTCGTTTCATATACAGGAAGCATACTTGCCAGGCGGTGTTAACGCATAGACACGAAAGTGTTGTTTGGGGTGTTGTTTGGGAGTGTTGTAGAGGAGGGGATGGAAACGGCCGTTATCCTCAAAGTTCAGTGCTGGCAAAGCAAACGGCCGTTCTCATGCAAAATCTCAGTGATATTCCAATTTAGCGATGACGAATTTTGTTAGCTTAATGGTTGGGCTTGAGCGGCTGACGAGTTATCTCAGGTCTTTTTGCCGAAAATCTCGTTGCTATCCCATAAAACGATCACATCCCGCCGAGATTGGGCAATCCGCTCCAAGCCGTTGGCAGCTTGTCCTCTATGGCAGTATCTCAAACTCCCCACTACCATCCGGTCGAATACGGTAGCGATGATAGCTACCTTCGTGCCCATCCCACAGCGATACCTCCAGCCATTCCCCATCCTCCGACCACTGAAGAATCTGTACTCCAACAACTTGGTCCAGCGGAAAGGGTTGAGCATCAAGTTGGATGAGATCTGTGCCATCCAAACGTACGCGGAAAATATGAGGTTTGAGGTGATCGCTTCCAGATTCTGCGGCAACAAAGGCAAACCATGCTCCATCTGGTGAGAGAATGGGATCTCCGAGAGCATCTTTAGCCAACGTAGTAGCTATTCCACTCCTGCTATCGCATACTCGCAGCGAGCGTAAATCGGATGTTATTCCAGTCCAGCATCCCGCGGAAACATGATAATCACGCTGGATGAGCAGGGTATGGCTCCCCTCGCCAATTACGATTTCGTGAATCGATTCTGTCCGGGAGCATGGATATGAAAGTTCCGAGCTTGCGTGCACCATACAGAAATCGATATGGTTGGAGACATTCTCTAACTCGCAGGAATAAGAAGGCGTGAAGGCAGGAAGTATTGAACCTTGATTGGGAACCGGAGTCATTTCATCGCAGTCTATCAGTGTAGCTGGGGCAGTAGGCGTGGTGGTCAACGTCGGCGGGAATGGAGCAGTACACGCGGTCAAGATCGAGAGCATTCCAGCAGCAAGAATCAATGAGTGGTGTTTGGTCATAAACTTCCTTGGTGAGTCATGCAGTGTTTGCATTGAATATCAATCAGACGAGTGGGATAACAGTCTGCCGTTCTCCTCATAATTTAGCACTGGCGAATGAGGTATCAAACGGTCGTTTACCTTTCCATTTTGTGCTGGCTGATTTTAGGCTTGTTTACTGAATTGCCCTGTTAGCCGCCTGTTCGTCAAGGCGCTCAATCAGCCATATCTTAATGATAGATTGGCGGGTGACACCCATGCGTTTGGCCTCTTTATCCAACGAGTCAATTACCCAGGTGGGGAAGTCAACATTGACTCTTTTTTGAGTGTGGTTGGGGCGCTTTGCCGACGATAAATCAAGATCATCAATTATATCCATTTCATTGTCATCAAATTTTTTGTCAAAATCTTCAGCTTTCATAGAGAGTTTCCTCGGATTTGCGTGAGCGCCTTACAGAAATAATGCGGACATTATCGTTACGGTAAGTGATGATTGCTGACCAGAAATTTCCACCAATACGGCCAATCACCAATGAACGGGATTCAATATCAGATTTGGCCTCGATTTCGATAAAATCAGGGTCATCTCAAATAGCCTGGGCTTCTACAAAATCGATCCCGTGCTTGTTCAAGTTTGAGGCGCTCTTTTCACTATCTAATTCAAAAGAAACCATGATGCAAAAATTATACAATAATTACTCATTTTTCAAGCGAGTTGGGTTCGATAAGGATAACGGCCGTTTCCCTACAAAAACTCAGTGGAAAACCTTGAATGTTGGAGCGGGAACGGCCGTTACCCTCATAATTTAGCGCTGGTAAACGAAACGGCCGTTTTCATGCAAAAGTTCAGCAGAAAATCTTAAATCTTGGGGCGGGAACGGCCGTTACCCTCATAATTTAGAGATGGCAAGCAAAACGGCCGTTTTCCCACAAAAACTCAGCGAAAAATCTCAAATCTAGGGGCGGGAACGGCCGTTACCC
>JACSSI010000769.1 GCA_014879345.1 Anaerolineae bacterium
GTCTGCTCTTCCAGCAAAACGGCCGTTTCCTCATCCACTTCAACGCCGGTCGTTTGTCGAAGGATGGTGCGCACTTCAGCCGATACAAAGCGTAAATCGGCAGCGCGTATCTCCAGCAAGCGCTGTTCTGCCCGACGACGCGCCAGCAAGGGCAGTGCCGGGTCTATGCGGGTGATCAACAGCAGTTGCAGCGCCGCCGGTAGATGGCGCACCAGCACCGTCATGATTTGCTGGATGGCTGGCAAAGTAATTAAATGATAATCATCCAGCGTCAGCAGCAGGGGACGGGGCAGTTGGGTCAGATCGTTAATTAAGGTGTTGGTAATGGTTTCCAGCGTGGGCGATTGGGGAGCATTGAGCAATGCCTGAGTGTTGGCGCACGGCCGTTCTTGAGGAAAAGCTCGGTGAACGGCCGTTGTCAGGTACCGGAGAAAAATATCCAGATTGTTGTCGTTTTCATCCAGAGAGACCCAGGCGCTCTTCACTGTTGGCCGCTGACGCAGCCAATCAGCCGCCAATGATGTTTTGCCATATCCGGCCGGGGCGGAAATAAGAATGAGTCCCTGCTCCAGGCCATGATCCAACTGCGTCAAGAGGCGCGGTCGGGTGACGTATCCTTCGCGTAATCGTGGCGTATTCAGTTTGGTTTCGAGTAATGTGCCCATAGTGTGCTGTGGTTTTTCTGAACCCAGTGGATTATAACGTATTTGATGTGTGGGCGTAAGCGGGCAAGATTGCTGTTGGCAGCCCAGCGTGTCATCCTGGTTGTTGCCGCTGACGATGGCTCCTTCAAACCAGTTGAAACAAAGGCATAGCGGCGGGGGAATTGGGTAACGGCCGTTTTATAGAAGAAGTAAATCCAACTTTTCGTTAATTTCAGGTTTTGCCAGCAGGTGAGTCTGGTTATAAAGTTGGGCGAGGCGGGGTAAATTGAGCTGCTGCAAGGTGGCGGCCAGGGCGACATCGGCAGGCAGCAGGCCGTGGAATCGCCCCATCTGCAAGCGATTTTCCAGAATGGCGCGGATGTTGCGGGCGGCTATGGTGAGTTGCTTTTCAGGACAAGGGGGCAGTTGGCTGACCGGTTGGTTTAAATAGAGGCAATATTCGTTGACGGCTTTGGCGCTGACACCCTGCACTTGCAGAACGGCCGTTAACAGTTCCCCCCATATCGTCCCCCAAAAATGAAACAGGAATTGTCCTTGTTCCTGCGGCAACGTGACCATCCCATTCGCTGGAATACCAAGCGACCGGGCCACCGCTTGCGTAATCATGTAGGGAATAGCGGCGTAGGATTTACGGAAGCTCAGGATGTCGTCAACGGCCGTTCCTGAAGCCACCGGTGCCAGACCAAAACGGAACCGATCCACCCACATCACCTGCATTGGCTGGCCGCCAAAGAGCAAAATTGTGCCAGGTGGGTAGCTGTTGTCTGTGGTGGCGATGGTCTGACCGGTATGGGCGTTAACGGCCGTTATACCCCCCACATCCGCGCCAATATTGGTATAAATCTGGTGTTCGTCGAGCAAATCTTGCAGCTTTTCATCCGGTTTCCACTCCCCCATCCGCCCCGCTTTGAGATACCCCGTCAGCGCCAACTGCGCCACAATTTTGCGGATCGTCTCGCTGTCAACGCCAATTGGTGCCACACGCGCCACATCAGCCAAACGCACAGTGCCTGTGGGACTTTGTTTCATCAAACTAAAAATCTGTTGAATCAAAACAGACGGACGAAAGCCATACGTCCTAACATCTTCCACCTGCAACTCGCCACCCGCTAACGCTAAAAACGCCTCAAACCGCGCCCATTCCCCCGGCGATTTAGGCAGACACAATACCTGCGTCTGCGTGGTGCGCCGTCCGCCGCGCCCCAGGCGCTGGCTGAACGAATTCAAGTCGGGCGGTGCGCCGAGCAGTACCACATCATCTACCGTGCCAATATCCACCCCTAATTCCAGCGTGGAGGTACACACACAAACGGCCGTTGCCGAAGCTGCAAAGCGATCTTCCACATCCCGCCGCATCTCCGCATCCAGATTGCTGTAATGGACGAAGATGTCGGCGTGATAAGCGAGTTGTTGCCGCAGGAAAACGGCCGTTTCCTCCACCTCTTCCCGTGAATTGCAAAACACCAGCGATTTAAAGGCCGACCGTTCTGCCAGAGAGGTGGTGAGTTCAGTGAGGTTGTATAACGGCCTTATCTCCGCCTCAATGGCACGCCCGCCAGCCACCTGCACCAACACACCATCATGCAAATAACGTGCCATCACCCCCGCCGGGTCTGCCACCGTCGCCGACAGCGCCACCCGCTGCGTCAGCGGCAATTCTGGCCGGTTATACTGCCGGATGCGTTCAATGCGCGGCAACAAACAGCGCACATGGTCGCCACGTGGGGTATTATCAAACAGATGAATCTCGTCCAGCACAATCATCTGCAAGCCCAAAAACAGCTTGGGCGCACGGGTGAGCAGGGAGTCCGTTGATTCCGGGGTGGTCAGCAAAATGGCGGGCATTTGTGACGGCAAGGTGGTGTCACCCGTTTTCATGGCGATGAGGGAGTGGTGGTTACTCCCAACGGCCGTTTCTGCCAAAACAGGGTGCAGTCGTTCATACAAATCGCGGACGAGGGCGCGGGTGGGGCAGAGATATAACAATTGCGGATTTTGGATTGGGGATTGACGATTTAAGGTCGGCCAGAGGCGTTCCAGTAAAGGAGCGATGACGGCTTCGGTTTTGCCGGAAGCGGTGGCGGCAACGACGAGGGTATCGAGACCAGCGAGGATGGGTGGGATGGCTTGCTGCTGAATGGGGGTAAAACGGCCGTGTTTGGCAAAAAACAAAGGCCACGTATGGGGAATTCGCTCTTTAAC
>JACSSI010000770.1 GCA_014879345.1 Anaerolineae bacterium
CAGCAAATCAAATTCTGTGTTGAAATACGTATTAAAAATCACGCGAAACGTGTTAACTGGCGTAATAGACTCATAAACTTGAGATGCACCATCACCCGGTAAATACAGAGCGTTCAATATAGACATGCGCTCCCGAGGACAAGAATTAACTTTAGAGCTACTGTCCATATAAACGCGTGAACCATGATCGCTCTGAATAATAATAATTGGCGGTTCATCTGAGCTTTCCAGAATTTCATTAATTGCTACCTGCAATTTCTTGTTCAAGTAGGTTACTTCATTCGTGTAAGCTTCGAGATACGTTTTACTCAAATACCCATGAGTGACCAGGTCTGCTACATCATAATCCTCTTTGCTGAGCGGCTCTCCATTAGCGCCAAAAGCAGGCGGTTCATGTGGGGCATAGATGTGGGCAAATACAAACTTTGGCCCTTCAGTCATGTTCGGGACTGTATGCAGATTGTCCAAAATATTGAAGACATGCTGACGTTTGATTTCCAAAAATTGATCACCGGCAAAAAGTACACCAGGTATTGTTTTTTGAATCAGCATATATTCAAACTCGTTTAAAACATTGCCTTCCGGTTTTAGATAGATATCAGATGACCGTATCTCTGTTTGATTAAAGCCTGTGGCAAAAGCAATCGTTGTGTATCCTTGACTTTCCAGAAACTGGCGTACCTGACTCTGCTCGATAAGTGGGGTCAATGGATTGCGATCACTGGAATGAATGCCAACTTGTTCAGCGACATCATCTAAATATTTATAATTTAAACTGGATGAGAGAGAAAAAGCGGTGTAGGCATAGTTAGAATGGGCATCATCTGCCACATAAAAGCCTTTGCCTGTTAACCAGTCAATAAATTCAGAATTATCATAGCCAAACACTTCGGTCATCACATCAGCACGAGCATACCCATCTAAGATAATGTAATAGATGTCAGGGTGGTTACTATCTGGTGGGATGTTTGGGAACATATTTGATTCTGAGCTTTGAACGGGTTGGTTATGAATATCTAAGCTGCGTACCGTGTTTGTGGCAAGTGTTAAAAAGGGCAGTGCCATAGCCACCAGGATCATGATGTTGAGAAAGCGTGTTGTGATGGTTAGATCTCGCTTGAAAAAACGCCACAACCACCAACTGCCTATAATAAAAAGGAGTGCTGTCAGGATGAGTAAGAATTGGCGCACTAATAAGGAGGGCAAGGATGAAGCATGGGTGATATAGCTCTCAATATGTCCATATCCAAATATAACAATCAGGTAAATGGATAGCAGCAGACCCGCTTTTTGCCAATCTTTTAGCCACAAACGGAATAAGCCAAATAACAATGTGGTGCCAATGAGCAGGATAAATGTCGCTCTAACGGCTTCACCAGGTTCTATTTGATCAGAGTTATAGGCTAACAGCGCAATGATCGGATAGAGGGCAAAGAGAAAAGGATGAAAAATTATAGTTCGTTTCATGATTGTATGATTATCTGCCACTTTCTAGGTCATATAAATACACTTTTATCCCGCCAAATTCTTGTTCGTCCACTAAGGTGTATTCATCTGCGATGGATTGGGATTGCGTTTGCTGCCAGGCGACACTGTGTTCCAGTGCCACAATGAGCCACAACCGCTGCCCTGCATGAACGGCCGTTTCCCGTTCCCATACATCACCACCAAATGCCTGATACACAGCAACTGGTTTCCGTGGATCAGGATCGCCTGCCAGCAGTACATGATCCGGCAAATTTTCATACCGCAGCGCAGAAAGATACGAACCATCACTGGTATGCAGCACCACATCCCCATTCTCTCGATTTTGTGCCACAAATTGAATTGCTTCTCGGTAGGGCGGTTTTTGCGCTTCGCTAAATAGATACACCAGCGATCCGACAAACATGGTGAAAGCGGCAGCCATCACCAGATAGGGCAGTGGCGAGTGCCGCCGTGTCACTGCCCAGGCTAATAAAATCATCAAAAAGGGAGAAGCGGCCGCCATCGTGCGTTCTGGCAGAAAAAACGGCCGTACATGGTAATAAATGATAGGTAAGATGATGGCACACAAAACTAACAAAACGAGAAACCGCAGTGCCTGGGCTTCATCTTCTTGCCGTACACGGCGCATCTCAATCATAACGATAACAATAATGGCAACTGTGAGAAATAGGGCAGCCCCACTGTACCAAAGGTTGGTAGAGTGACCAAACATCAAAAACGTGAACGTGATGATTGATTTGATGGGGTTATTTTCTGTGGTGCGTAACGGCCGTAAACTGCCAGTACCTACTTCCACTTTTCCAAGAACAATATACAACCATGGTAAAAATAGAACAGCGAGTAACAGGCCAATCACTATCGTCATCATTAAAGCACGTTGATTCCGATAATTAATTAGGGCATAAAGTCCAATAGCAGCTAATACAAAAAACGAGAAAAAATGAGTATACATGGCTAACAATGCTGATAGAAAAAAAAGTAACCACCAATACCATTTCCCATCATGAATTGCTCTCCAATAAGTCCAAGCTGTCAATGTCACCAGCAGCATAAGCAGGGTATACATTCGCAATTCATGGCTGTATGCAATCTGAAACGGGGAAATAGCGATGAATAATGCTGCCAGCAATGCCAAGGAATAACGACCCAATAAATCATGGGTTAACTGGTAAATCACAGGAATAAGCAGCAGATTTGAGAGTAAACTCAAAGAGCGAATAGCTGTATCACTATCCGGGATTACTTTTAGCCAATAATGAAGTAAAAGATAATAAAGCGGGGGATGGGGGGACTCATTAATATTATTGAGGATGTCGGATGCAGAAAAATTTGCGGTTAGATAACTGATTGCTTCATCTAGCCAAAGACTATCTCGAC
>JACSSI010000771.1 GCA_014879345.1 Anaerolineae bacterium
CGGTACACACACACCGACGACGAGAAGAAGTAACGCGGCACACCCAATCTGGCAGCATGATGGGTCATATGGATGTTGATCAGCACACTATTGTGCATAATCTCGCACTCCGCCGAATGGATGAACCCCATCCCGCCCATATCGGCGGCCAACTGATACACTTCATCAAACGTGCCGTCATTCAACGTCAACGCTTCAATACAATTCGCTTCTTCCCGCAAATCCAAGACAAAAAACTCGTCAGCGGCCGTTTCCCGATACTCATGCGCCTTAATATCAACACCACGCACCCAATACCCTTCATCTTTCAATCTCTGAACCAAATGTCCGCCGATAAAACCACCGGCGCCACAAACTAATGCTGTCTTCATAAAAATCCTCTCTTTGTAAAAGATTAAGGACTAAAGATTAAAGATTGGAGATTGGCATTACGTTAACCTCTTCAATCTTTAATCTTCAATCTTCATTATTCATGTTCTCGCCGTGCCACAATGCGCACCGCGTTTTCAATCGGTTTATCCGCTACCAAAATTAAATAGCCGCCGCCACCCGCGCCAGACAACATCCAGCCCAGCGCCTTGTCACGATACTTGTCAATCAACTTCGCCACCGACTCATTCATCATATGGGGGAACATGGCAATTTGCGCCTCAAATGATTCGCGAATGGTGCGGCCAAATGCCTCAATATCAAACTGCTGAATAGCCTGCCAGCACGCTTCGGTAGGGTCAGCCAGCGCTTTAGCCCGTTCTGCATCAATGCACGTATCGGCCAGCACATCATATTCGGCATGACGCGGCCCCAGCGTCACCAAATAGAGCGCGTTTTCCACAAATTGCAGCGCCAACTCATCTCGATTGCGCTCAATGCTTGTCGGCCAATAGTCGCCGTCATAATTTGCCTTTGCCAAACCGGGAAACACAATGCCAATGGCATCCTGCGAACCAGAGATTTCTTTGGTGCCGGGCGGGTTATCATAGCAGAACAGGATTTTCGCCAGTTTTTCCGGATCACCCACCGGCAGGCGTGGTCCCCACATGTCAATCGCCGCCCGACGGGTGCTGGAGGCCATGCCGCTGCGCTCGTTAAATTGCAATGTCGGCTCAATGGAGATGGTGATGACGGCTCCCGGATAATGCTTGGAGACAAACGGCTGATCCAGCCAGCCACCCGCCAAATCAATGCGAAACGGCATCTGATTGATGGTCCGTAAATCTGTAGTGGAACGGGCTGTTAGACCGGTGTGAGGTTCCCGTTTTAAAATGAGGTACTCAACGCCATATTCCTGGCAAAGCTGCTCTTTATCCGGGGTATGCCCATCTTCATTGACAATGAAAATATCGGGCTGAATCGCTTTGAACTCTTCCAAGAAATCGAGCATGTCAGACCCTTGTGAGACAAAGGCGTCTGTCACCCATTTCTGTGATTTCACCATAAACAGACGCTCGTCTTCATGGTTGACGGGCGTTCTGCCCTTCAGGTCATATACCGTTTTGTCTGAACCAAGGGCGACGTACAAATCCCCATAACTGGCTGCTTCTTGGAAAAAGGCGATATGTCCACTGTGGAGCAAGTCGTAGCAGCCGCTAACAAATACTTTTTTGGTCATCCTTTTAGCCTCGTTAAAAACCTGACAGGTTTACTAACCTACTGGTCATTCCAGGGAGTTTTCCAAGCAAAATACTTGGAAGAAAAAGTGTGTTAATAAACCTGTCAGGTTTCCATGCAGCCTACTGACGACGGCGCAGAATATCAGCCCACACCGCCAGGATGACGATGGCGCCGGTGATGACAATTTGCCATTCCTGCGGGATGGAGAGGATGCGCAGGCCGTTGGTCAGCACACTGATGACGAACGCGCCAATGACTGTGCCTAAAATGGAACCTTCGCCGCCGCTGAGGGAGGTGCCGCCAATGACAACGGCCGCAATCGCTTCCAACTCATAACCAGCACCAAGAGCTGGCTGAGCCGAGTTCAACCTAGAGGCAATGACCACGCCTGCTAAACCGGAGAATAAGCCAGCTAAAGTGTAAATTGCAATTTTCCAGGCACTCACATTGACACCAGACAAACGTGTTGCTTCTTCGTTACTGCCTAGCGCAAAGGTATAGCGTCCCAATATTGTCTTGGTCAGGATGATATTGGCAATAATGGCTGCGCCAAAGAAAATGAGGACAGCGTTGGGGATGTCAAAGCCAGGAATAATCGCACCTGTTACAGATCCCATCGCAATTTTATTAAAGCTTGGCGCATCACTGAAGTAAATCGGCTTTAGTCCAGAAATGACAAGTGATAAGCCTTTGGCGATATAGAGCATACCCAACGTCGCAATAAACGGGGGAATGCGCATCTTGGCAATGATGAAGCCATTGGAAAAGCCAGCCAACGCGCCCGTTGCCAGACCACCAATCACACCCAGCCATACCGGCAGTCCTAGATTGGTGATAAACATGCCGGTCATCACGGCTGCCAGGGTCATCACCGTACCGACAGAGAGATCAATGCCGGCGGTGATAATGACAAAGGTGACACCCAAGGCCAAGATACCATTCACTGAAGTCGCCAATAAAATGCCGACGATATTGCTGAATTGGAAGAAATTTTCCGAAGCCAGCGAAAAGACAATGAACATGATGATGAGACCGGCAAAGGCCAGCAGCTTTTGGGTCGCATCGGAGTTGAAAAATGATTTTTTCTGAGTGGTCGTATTTGTTGTCATCAGGCTGATCCACCTTGAATTGGAGTTTGCTGAGATTCAACACCCGGCGTTTTTCCGTTGCGCTGGGTGGCAAAATGCATAATTTTTTCTTGTGTTGCTTCTTCGATGGGCAGTTCGCCGGTGATGCGCCCTTCGCACATGGCG
>JACSSI010000772.1 GCA_014879345.1 Anaerolineae bacterium
AAAAACTGGCTGACGATTATAACGTGGATTATCTCGGCTCGATTCCGCTTGAGGCGAATGTGCGTGTGGGTGGTGATGCGGGTGAGCCGATTGTGGTGGCGCATCCTGATTCGGCTGCCGGACAGGCTATCAAGGAGACGGCGCGACTGGTGGCCGCACGGGTGAGTGTGTTGAATCTGCGCAGCAAGGATTCTAATTTTATACCGATTGAGATGATTGGTTGATGAAGTTCACCTTCCCGGAGCTGTGTGGTTAGCGGCGTTTGCTTAGAGATAACCTCCGGGTGGGTCTGTGGTATTCGCGGAACGGCCGTTCTGCGGTAAAATAGCTTGAATCGGGAAGCCAGCTCATTATCGGGCTGGCTTTTCATTACTTAAACTAATTCGACCTCAAACGGGTCTTGGAGAAAAACTATGACGGTAATGGCCACGGAAAAAACAGACGTAGTGGGCATTCGTTTTCAGAAACTGGGAAAATTATATCATTTCATGGTAAATGATAACGAGGATATAGAGGCTGGGGATCATGTCATCGTTGAGACCAAGCGTGGGCAGCAGCTTGGTCAAGTGATTGCCTATGTACCCTCAGACCAGGCGCATCGACAAAAGGGAATGCGCTACGTTGAAAGAAAAGCGAATCCGCGTGATCTGGTCATGAAGCAGGTTTGGGAAACAAAAGAACTGGACGCTTTGATTTCTTGCCGGGAAGCAGCGAGTAAATTGAAAATTAACGACGCCAAATTTGTAAAAGCGGAATACAGTTTTGATGGTTCCTGGATAACGTTTCATTACACAACTGAGAACAAAAATCTTGATATTAATCCGCTCAAACAGTCGTTGGGCAAATCGCTGCGTACTCGTATTGAAATGCGGCTCATTGGGCCGCGTGATGTGGCGAAAATTATGGGTGGCTTTGGCGCCTGTGGTGCGCCACGTTGTTGCTCAACCTTCTTAACAGAATTTAGTCCCATTTCCATTCGCATGGCTAAGTCGCAAGGTGTTTCACTGAGTCCACAAGAAATAACAGGCATGTGCGGCCGTTTGCGCTGCTGCCTGGTGTTTGAATATGAGCAATATGTGGAAGCCAAAAAGACATTACCTAAAGTGGGCAAAGTCATTGGCACACCTTATGGGGAAGGCAAAGTCCGTGATGTGCGTGTGCTGCGTGATTCAGTTGTTGTTGTGATTGACGGCGAGTGGAAAGAGGTCTTTCGGCATGAATTTGAGCCTTTAGACGAATTAAAAGCGCTGCAAGACAAGGCTGCGGCAGGCTGCTCCAAGCATGAAGGCGGCGGTTGTGATTGTGGGCGTAAATCGGCACCTGATCTGGTTATAGATGAAGTGCCAGCAGAGACATCGTCGTTAATTGATGATCAAGTTGAGCCGACCTCTGAGCAAGCATCATCCGAAACGAAGCCTGAAAAAGGACGTAATCGTCGTTCCAGACGAGGCAATCGCCGATCAAACAAAAGGAATTAGCGTTGACAAAATCTCGTGAAGAAGCATGGTCGCTGGTGTGCGACTATGTTCAGGATTATGGGTTACGGCGGCATATGCTGGCTGTGTCTGTGGCTATGCGCTGGTATGCAGACCGCTTAGGCCAGGATGTGGATTATTGGGGCATTGTAGGTTTGATACATGATTTTGATTGGGAAATTCATCCGAACCTGGATGAGCATCCTATCAAAGGTGCGGATATTCTGCGTGAGCAGGATTGGGATGAAGCGACTATCCGCACGATTTTGTCTCATTACACAGAAGGTACTGGCGTTGTGCGTGAACAGCCTGTTGATTTTGCCTTGATGGCCTGTGATGAAATTACTGGTTTGATTATTGCCACTGCGCTGGTGCGTCCTTCTCGTGATATTGGGGAGGTTACAGTCAAATCAGTCCGCAATAAGTGGAAAGACCGGCGGTTTGCGGCTGGCGTGGATCGGGATCATGTAACGGCCGTTACCGCTGAATTTAGTCAAGCCTGTTTTGAGGGGCAATTAGACCTCTGGGATCATATTGGCAATGTGTTGACGGCGATGCAGGCTGAGGCTAACGTGTTGGAATTAGACGGCCGTTTAGCTGCCAGCTAAAAACCAGACCGGTTTGGGGAAATTTGTATGTCCAATCGTGAAGATTTAACGGTTGCGGAAGCGTTAAAAGCAGTGCTTGATGGTGTGCCTGTGCTGTCGGCTGAAGCCGTGCCTATCCTCGATGCGCTGAACCGTGTTTTGGCCGAATCCGTAGTCGCGGCTGACAGTTTGCCTCCCTTTGCCAACTCTTCAATGGATGGTTATGCCGTGCGGGCTGATGACGTTGCCACCGCCTGCTCGCAAACACCGGCAACCTTGCTGGTGGTGGGAGATATAGCGGCAGGCAGCGTACCTACGGTGACAATTGATTCCCGCGAAGCCGCCCGGATTATGACTGGGGCGCCGTTACCGCCCGGGGCAGATGCAGTCGTCCCTGTGGAAGATACAAATGAACGGTGGCGGGATGGAGAACGGCCGTTATCCTCCCACATCCAAATAAGCCGAGCCGTACAACCCGGTGATTACGTGCGTGGCATCGGCGAAGATATTCAAGCGGGGCAGATTGTATTGGCGCAGGGTCATATCCTGCGCCCGCAAGAGATTGGCGTATTAGCTTCCCTGGGCATCAGCCACGTCCGGGTTATTCGGCGGCCACGAGTGGCGATATTGGCAACTGGTGATGAGTTACTGCCTGTTGAAGCAGCCTTGCAGCCAGGCAAAATTCGTAACAGCAATGGCTACGCCCAAACCAGTCAGGTACAAGCTTTAGGAGCAGATCCAATCTTTTTAGGCATTGCCCGTGACACGGAAGAAGATGTACGTGACAAACTGCAA
>JACSSI010000773.1 GCA_014879345.1 Anaerolineae bacterium
TGGCGGTAAACGTAGGGGGTTGCCATTGTTATGTAAACATTTGCGGCGATGGGAGACTCTGGCGAAACGAGCGCGAGGGCTTCCTGGCAGTAGCGCAATGTCGCTTCCGGATCGCCGTACCACCAGCAAATATGGCCGAGCGAGCGCAATAAATCGGCTCTGGCAAGCTGCGATAACTCGCCAGTCGCCAATCGAGCCGCTGCCACCGCTTCGACCCCCAGTTCATGGCCGCGATCCATGCCCGTTAAGAAGCCTTCACTTTTTGCCAAGACCATGAGCGCTCTGGCACGGCGGGCATGGTCGGCTTGGGGAACGGCGACCAGCGCTTCTTCGGCTAACTGTTGGGCTTGGCGGTAATCGCCCTGGCTGCGAGCCATTTCCGCCATTTGGGTGAGCACGCGGCAGACGCCAGCGTTGTCCCCCTGTTGGGCAAAGGCGGCGCGGGCATCTTCATATCGGGAAACGGCCGTTCCGCTTCGTCCTAGTCGCCACAACACATTGCCATGTTGCAGCAATAGTTCAGGATGCTGCCGCAAAATGTCATCTGGGAGAAAACCGAGATACCGTTGTAAAACGGCCACGCGCCCCCGTTCCACATAACCTCGGGCAAAAATGGATAGCACTTCGGCGGCCGTATCATAGTTTTGGGCGCGGACAAAATGGGCAAAGGCTGCTTTCAGTTCTCCCTGTTGTTGATAATAACGGCCAGCCCGTTCTTCCAGACGCGCAAAAGCATCGGCTGATTCGCGGCGCAGTTTGCCCAGCAGAAAATCGCGGAAAAGGTGGTGATACCGATACCATTCCCCCTGATCATCCAGGCTGACGATGAACAGGTTGTCTTTTTCCAGACTGTCGAGCGTGATTTGGGCGTTTTGGCTGTCGAGCAGGGCATCACAAATGGCGGCGTTCATCTGGTCGAGAACGGCCGTTTTCGTCAAAAATTGCTGTCGTTCAAGCGTGTGTTGCTGGAACACTTCTTCCGCCAGATATTCAAAAATGTAGCGCTGGGTGCCTGTCAAATCCGCCACAAACTGATCCACACGCGCCCCCTCTTTGCCCGACATGGCGGAGAGGATAATTTGCAGCGCCGCCGCCCATCCTTCTGTTTTTTCATTGAGCAAACGGGCTGTGTGAACGGCCGTTCCCGGCACCAATTGATCCAGCCACAACTGCACTTCATCCGCCTCAAAGCGCAAATCAGGGGCGCGGAATTCTGCCAACAAGCCTCTGGCTCGTAAGCGTCCCAGTCCCAGCGGCGGGTCTGTGCGCGAAGAAATAACAAGATGAAGTTGCGGCGGCCCACTGTCCAGCAGCAGGTTGACCAGTCGATGCACGTCGGGATTGGTGACGAGGTGATAATCTTCGAGGATAAACAGGTAATCGTCGGGCAAATGGGCGGCCAATTCGTTGATGAAAACCATCAGCGCCCGTTCTGGCGACGGTGTTTTTCTGTCTTCGGCCAGGGATTCGACAGCATGGCCTATCAACGGTTCGCGGTTGGGGTAAACGGCCGTTTCTATTTGCTGCGCACATGCAATAAGATAACTGAGGAAAATGGTCGGATCGCCATCAGCGGAATCGAGCTGATACCAGGCATAGGGAAGCACACGTTTATCAGCGAGTTCAGAAAGTAATGTGGTTTTGCCGTAGCCGGGTGGTGCAGAAAGGAGGGTGAGGCGTTTGGAAACGGCCGTTTCGAGTCGCGCTAACAAATCGGGACGCGGAATGAGATCTGTGCCGTAACGGGGTACCAAAAATTTGGTCTGCAATAAAAATGAGCGATCCATATCGCTTCAAATTATATCCGTTAGCCCTGTTTGCGAAAATTTCGCCACTTTTGCTGCGTATACTAAGGAAGTAACGAACCCTCAAGGTTTGCCCGTTTACCAAAATCAAAAGTTAAAAACGGGCAAACCCTAAGAAACACCTGATAGGATAATTACGTCGGTACAACAACCTTCAGTGCGCCAGGCACAATTTGCAACGAAACCGGTGTGCGCCCAGTGTATTCGCCATCTGTCCAAACGGGTTGATCGGGATCGGTGTCGATGGAAATCTCTTTGCCCTGCTTGATGAAACGGTTCGCGGTTTTCGTATCCAGATGAACCATTCGCTCCCCCGCAGCAATCAACGACTTCATACTTTTATTATCTAACAGAAAGATTTCTAACAGCCCATCATCGGGCTTAGAGATCTTACCAGTAACAGAGATGCCCGTCCCTGCTTTCGCGGCGTTTACTACATATACTTTGCTCGCCATAAAATCGAAGCTTTCACCGTCGATGACGACGTGGTATTTAAATTCCTTCTGTTTTTTATCGCGGGCACGATGGTAGGCGTTGATGGCGTAGGCAAAGGTGCCGTACTTGTCTTTGTCTTCACGGCTGGTTTGCTCTTCCGGTTCAATGCCGACGTAAAGACGTTGGACAAAGTAGATATCATTCATTTTCACAACATCGATATTGCGAATTTGACCACCACTGCACAGCAGTTCAACGGCCGGTTTCAACTCTTTGGGCGTACCTAGCTCTGTCGCAAAACCGTTGCCTGTGCCACCAGGAAGAACACCCATAACGGCCGTTGTGCCCAATACCCCATTCGCAATTTCATGCTGCGTACCATCACCACCATACCCAGCCACCAAATCCGCACCATTTTGCGCCGCTTCCCGTGCCTGTGCGGTGGCGTCGCCATACTTTTTGGTAACGCTGATGCTCCAGTCCACATCATCATATTGGTGAAAGACGTCATTCAAAACATTGATGATTGGCTCGTTTTTGCCCGAAGCCGGATTGATAACCACATGAATTTTTTTGTAAGCGCTGTTAGACATGAACAAGTTCTCCTTTTTTCTTC
>JACSSI010000774.1 GCA_014879345.1 Anaerolineae bacterium
TTGTCATACCCCTTGGTGTAAAAGAGCATCTGAGCCGTATCGAGAATTTCAGTTTGCCGAACATCTGCGCTTTTTACAATCCGAACCATGATGTGTTCTCCGTGATATATCTCGGCGACCGACCGCCGGTCTGTAAGTAAATAGTAGCCTAATTTTATATGGGGGTCAAGAAGATTTCGGCGAATTCAAAGTAACAGGTTGTAACCGAAACATCCTCTGCCAAGCATCACAACGATACCTGTTTCTTGAAGCAGTGATTGTGAATAATTTCTAGCTCACTTCGTCTTCTAGCCGGACTGTCGATAATGGGGCAAAATAGTTGCTCCGGGTTCTTTGGCATTCGTGATTGTTGGTGTCAGGATTATATTTCATAGAAATAATCCAAATTCTTTAGGAAAGATACTATGAACCAAAGGCAAGTGAATATTTTGGATGATACCTCGGGGGTTCCCAAAAAGACGTTTAACCCATTCTATTTGTTGGTCTTATTAACTATCACAGTTTTTGTGATGGAGTTGATCATCATGTTGGGCATTGAGTTTTTCATTTCTCCTGAAACCTCTGTGCTGCTCAATATTGTTGAAGCTATCTTTGATGCCACGTTATTAACCATCGTGGTTTTTCCGGTATTATATTGGTTTTCTTTCCGTCCACTTGTTTTATATATCAATGATCATCACAAGATAGAGCAAGTGCTAAAAACGTCTAATGCACTGCTTGAAAATACGTTTGCTAGTATGCATGATGTCGTATTGATGGTGAGTGTGCCTGATCATTCTATAATCACCTGTAATCGGGCGGCAGAGATGATTTTGGGGTACGGGGTTGATGAGCTAACAGGCCAAAATTTATCAATTCTGTATACCGACACCCAGATTTATGAGGCGTTTTTAAAAACAGCGGCTATTGCATTTAGAAACGGCCGTTTTTATGAAGATGAACGACAAATCCGGCGTAAAGATGGCCGCGTAATCGATTCTGAAATGACCGTCACCCAAATCAACAATGACACCGGAGCTACCATATCTCAAGTCATTGTCATTCGTGACATCACCCGCCGCAAAAGAGACAAAGCACAATTAGAGCGACACAATCAAGAGCTGCAAACCCTGAGCCAACTTGGTCAAACAGTCGTTTCAAGCCTGGAGCTGGATTCAGTACTTGCTCATGTTATTGAACAAGTAATGCCACTTTTAAACGCTGATTATTTTTCCATTCTTTTATTAGATGGCACAGAGCTGGTGAATTATGGCATCGGCGGCAATGATCCAAAAACAACACCAGGTATTCGTACCCCAATTAGTGACGATATCATCGCAAAGGTTTTAAAAGACGGCGAACCATTGAAAGCTGACTGTTCCGGTGATGTTTGTGCACTTTCCTCTTTAGACCAAGCCAAATCATGTGGATATGAACCTCACGCCTTAATGTTAGCACCGCTTAAAGTAGGGGATGAAACCATTGGACTCATCCAGGCAGTAAACGAAAATGTAAACTCCTTCGGAGATAACGATTTAAAGATGCTTCAATCTGCGGCCAATTGGGCAGCAATCGCCATCAGCCACGCCAGAAAACACGAAGAAATCCAACGACGATTACAAGAAACAGCGACCTTAGCGGCTGTTAATCAATCATTGAACGAAACATTTGAGCTAGACAACATCCTACAACTCATTGCAGACTCAACTCCCAGGCTTTTGAAGAATGTTGATCGGGTTGTCATTCATCTGCTGGAAGAAGAGGAAGACATTCTTTATCCAGCTATTTGGAGTGGGGAATCGCAGCACGATACAAACGCCCTTTATATGAATTCTAAAGAAGGAATTGCAGGGCGAGCCATTACAACCGGGAAACTAATTAATGTGCCCAACGTTGAACAAAACCCTTATTATCTTTCGTATTCTTTATCACCACAGTTCAAATCACTCATGGTGGCTCCTCTGCAAAGTGGCATAAACAAATTAGGCACAATTAGCGTGCATTGTAACCTTAAAGAAAGTGCCTTTTCAGAAAGGGACGAACGGCTGCTCATGCGCTTCGCCAATTCAGCCGCAATCGCTATATCCACAGCAAAACTTTACCAGGCAGAACGCCATCAACGACAATTCGCCGAATCATTAGCACAAGCGGCCGCAGCCTTAAACATAAGCCTAAATTTAAACGAAATTATTCAAACAATACTAACTCAAACCCTTTTAATAGTGCCCCCAAGTGAAAAAGCAACAATCTTTCTCCTTGAAGACGGTAAAATATACCTGACTCGCTCAACGGATGATGAGGAAATCCCCCCCATATTTCCAGAAACGCTGCACCGCATATTTATTAGACAGAACGCCAACACATTGCCTCATGCAGAACTTATTGCAGAAACAGGCAAACCCATTCTTATTACCGGGACAGAAGAGGTGCCGGATTGGCAAAATGAACCCGTCGCAGATTGGATGAAATCTTTTGTAGCGGCTCCATTACGAATTCGTAATGAAATAATCGGATTTTTAAATGTACACAGTGCAAAATTAGGTGCATTTAATCAAGAAACAATTCGACAAGTTGAAGCGTTGGCCGCCCATGCTGCTTTGGCCGTCCATAACGCAACACTGTACAAAGAATTAAAAGTCGTCTTACAAAAAGAACAATCCACCCGTGCTCAACTTGTGCAAGCTCAAAAACTTTCAGCCATGGGCAGGATGGTTGCTTCTGTGGCGCATGAATTAAACAACCCATTACAAACTATCCAGAATTGTTTGTTTCTTATTCAGCAAGATGTCGATGAAGAAACCCAGATGCAAACGTATATAGATATGGCGCTTTCAGAATCAAAACGCCTGGCTAATTTGGTATCTCAATTAAGA
>JACSSI010000775.1 GCA_014879345.1 Anaerolineae bacterium
GTGGACATTTAACGAGCGAAGGGGGCGATCCGATGCGACTACGCATCCATGGTGATCACAACCTTACCACTGATGCGCTTGCTACCCTGCATCGTCATCGCTACGGCCGTTTCTTCCAGCGGGAAGGTGCGGTCAATCACCGATTTTACCGCGCCAGACTCCATAAGTTGCGCCAATGTTGTGAGGTCGTCCGTTTTGAACTGTGCCATGAAATTGAAGACTCTCTCTTCTTCTTCTGACGCCTTGTAGCCTCCCATCTTCGCCATAAATGCCATGGTGTCCATACCGAGTGCGCCAACTGAAACCATCCGCCCTTCCGGTGTGAGGTTCTTGACGTAACCATCGAAGGGACGCTCACCAACCATATCCAGAATGAGATCATAGGGGCCAGTGCCATCCCAGTCCTGCTGAGTGTAGTCGATCACCTTATCCGCTCCGATGTCCTTCACCATGTCACTGTTGCGCGTGCTGCACACTGCGGTCACCTGAGTGTCAAAGGATTTGGCGATCTGCACCGCGTAAATGCCTACACCGCCAGATGCCCCAATGATTAAAACATGCTGACCAGATGTGATGTGCCCGTAGTCACGCAATCCTTGTAAGGCTGTGAGCCCGCCGGTTGGGATAGCGGCCGCATCCACAAAAGAGACGCTTTCCGGTTTGTGGACAAGATTCTTTTCTCCGGCAATGGCGTACTCAGCGAAGGCTCCTTTTGCCCCTCCAAAGACAGCATCGCCAACGGCAAACCGAGTAACATCTGGTCCAACAGCCGTGACTATTCCCGCACAATCGCCGCCCATGGCATGATCTATCGGTTCTGGGTCGCCGTATGCTTGGCGGAGCATGGAGATTTTGCCTTCCATGCGATGCCAGTAAGAGGGATTGGTAGCCGCTGCGTGTACTTTGATCAGGACTTGAGCACTTTCCGGCGTGGGTTGTTCAACCTCTTCCAATGTTAAAACGTCGGGGGAGCCATATTTACGTGCTAGTATTGCTTTCATATTGTTTCCTTTGCATTCTAGATGCATTCTACATCCTTTTTTTGTTTAGCTGTCAGCCCCTAAAAGTAAGCGTGCTGGATTTATAACATCAGCCATATTTTGTTCGGGATCGGCACCATCGTGAGCGACTCCCGGTCTTCAAACTGCTGACAGCTTCTAACCAACCTCACACCAAAACTGTAATTCCGCTGAAGAATCTGGCGCGTAACTGTAATTGAGTCCTGTAAAACCATGTCCGCCAACGAACTGGTTTTGCGGTCCGCTGTCATTGGGCAGTTGGTAGAGTTGCGAATGGTAAACGGCTACTTCGGCTTCGCTCAGCACAGGCGTTTCCATCCTATTAGTTACCCACAACCGCAACGCTCGTTCGTTATCTGCTTTGCCAGTGCTGTAGGCTGCATGAAACACCATGTCGGTAAAGGCCACCGACTGTTCATCATCGCTGTCGCTGAATGTGATGCTTTCTTCGCGCTCAATGGGTTGAGTGACATCAGCGCGGTAGGCAGCCGTGCAGGTGATGGTGTCTGCTTTCGGGGATGCTGCCATCTCACCGCTGCTGCAAGCGGCCAATAACAAGCCGAATAAAAGTAAAATCTTACGCATGGCTAATTCCTTTGCTTTCAATTGAATGGCTATTGAGTTTGGGCGATCAAATTTTCTTCAGTCAACCATGTTTGCACAGCCACCAGCGCAGCTTCGTTCTCATAAATGCCATTATGGGTTTCACCCGGCACAACGACGACCTCACCATCGCTGAATTGGCCGACAGTTTCTGGAAACTGGTCTGCTACAAACGCTTCATCCTGGCTACCCACGACGACGAATAATGGCTGATCAACGGCCGTTAACGCGGCCACATAATCACTCGGAGAAGTATTGACCATTGCCCGATAACTGTAGGTATGGGTGGTTTCGTCTGGCAGGTTGAAGAACAGGGTAGGCTGCTGGTTGAGTCCTCGGATGCTTACGGCATTCAACATCGTCAGCCCAATCAGGCGTGGTAGGTGCAGTTGAGTATAGGCCACAGCCGCCTCCGCATTTTCCGGTTGTGGTTTGGGCATGGTGGGCGAGTTTGCGCCCAAATGAGGCGCGAACAGCAAATAACCATCCACATTTGGCGCGTCAGCCAACTGGGCAAAACGCAGGGCAATACCGCCACCCATCGAGTGTCCAGCCAAAATGAGGCGACCGTTGGGTTTTTCGGTGCGAACGGCCGTTACAATATCCGCCACATCATCTTCATACTGCCCAATATAAACCACGTCCCCCGCTGCCCCGTCGGACTGTCCATGACCGCGCAAGTCTACAGCGATCACTTCTGCACCGCTGGTCTCGCGCAGCATCGCGGCACTTTGGTTGAAAACGCTACTGTCTGCCGTCACACCGTGCAGCAGCAGGATGGTATCGTCGCTGTCTGCGGGGAAGCGGCGGGCAAACAGGTCTGCGCCGTCGCGCATGGTGAAATGGGTTGTTTCTTCCCCAACAACAGTTGGGGATAACGAAACGGGAAAGGGGTCAGTGGCAAACGTGGGTTCTGGCAAGAAAACCATGACCATCGCCGCTACGAAATAGGCGGCAGCCAAGATAAGTATGATTGCAAATAATATGCGAACTGATTTTTTCATCATTCAACTCCTCGTATTACGCAAAGAAAATCTGCGTTTATCTGTGTTCCTCTAAAAACAAACTATTATCCAAAGAATATTCGTACTGTGGCGATACTTTCCATTCAAATGCCTTCTTAACTGTGAGATTTGTCCAATCTCAAAAGATTGGACAAATCTGCAATCCACTTTAGTTTCGTGCATAAAAAAGCTGAGAAGCGAACCTCACAATTTCGGCAAAAGCAA
>JACSSI010000776.1 GCA_014879345.1 Anaerolineae bacterium
AACCAACAACGACCCGCTGCCCGTCACCAACACACCAGTTCAACAAGCCAACAACCAACCCCCAACAATGCAACCGCCAACGATTCCGGCGACGTTTACGCCGGAACCAACTGCTTCACCCAGACCAACCCAGCGATTTTATGAACCGTTAGAGATGACACCAGCGGGAACGGCCGTTCCCCCACCCCGTCCGCCATTCCCCAAAGGGGACAACATTACCAATATCGTCTTGCTGGGCAACGACGTGGCGCAAGTCGCAGGTGGCCGCACCGACAGCATCATCATCGTCTCCATCAACCGCGATACCCAAACGGCAGCGATGCTCTCCCTGCCCCGCGATTTGTACGTCTACATCCCCGGCTGGCAGATGACCAAAATCAATCTGGCGCTGCCGCACGGTCACGGCGTCGAGTACGCCAACGGCAGCGGCGGCGGTCTCATCAAAGACACCATCGAATACAATCTGGGCATTCCCATCGACTACTATGCTCGCATCGGCTTTGATGGCTTCAAAACGGCCGTTGACACCCTGGGCGGCATCGAAATCATCAACACCTGCAAATTGCGTGACTGGCGGCTCATCTCGCCTGAACTGGATCAAACCGTTGAAGAAAACTGGGAGCAGTTCATTCTGGAACCTGGCATTTATGAGATGGATGGCGACTTTGCCCTGTGGTATGCTCGTTCGCGGCGTACCACCAATGATTTTGAGCGGGGTCGCCGCCAACAGCAAGTGCTTCGTGCCATTTTCGACAAGGGGCTGGACAGCAATACGCTCACGCAAATTCCTGAATTATGGCGCACCTATCGGCAAACCGTAGAAACTGACCTGACGCTGCCGGTGATATTGGAACTGGCCGCCCTGGCGCCGGCCGTGGGCGAAAACGGCATCCAGCATTATGCCATCGCCGGCAATGCGGTAAGCTCCTGGAGCGAGCCGGAAACAGGCTGGTCGATGCAGCTTCTCAACTGGGAAAACGCAGAGCCGATTCTGCGCCAGGTGATGGTGCCGCCGCAGTTGAATCGCGGAAAACGGGCTTCGCTTGTGGTGGAAATAGTCACAGACGATGACAGTCTGTATCGGCTAATGGCTGAGAATTTGGCCTGGTTTGGCTTTACACCGCGCTTTGTTCCCATTGAGGCTGAGACGAAAGCCCCAACCAAAACAAGCATCACGTACTATGGCTCAAATTTCAAAGGCTCTTACAATTGGTTATTAAGCTGGATTTTTCACCAAGACCCGTCTGCTATTGCCCTGGAAGATGCGGGTGACGGTGAGTTTTATTATCGCGTTGTGTTGGGTCAGGATGTAGACCCCTGTTTAGAAATGCTGAATGCGCCTAATGGTGATTAGTTTTGAAGCAGTTACACGGTTAACAAAAGGGGATTCATTCCTTCGTGTAACCTCTGTGTATCTCTGTGTTCCCTTTTTATGATGAAAACGGCCGTTAAACAATCCCTCCTCATCTTCATAGCCGCCCGCCTCATCCTGGCGGTCTGGTCAATCATCGTGCCTGTGCTCATTCCAGCTCCCACCACGCCTGATCCCGTGCTGCGCCCCTACCTGGGTCAGCCCCATCTCACTGAAGGCATTACGGGATACCTGCTCGAACCCTGGCAGCGTTTCGACACCCTCCACTACCTGCGTATCGCTGACGAGGGGTATGCCCACGAGGAAGATTCGGTATTCCCGCCGTTGTATCCGCTGGCTTCGCGCATGGTGGGTTATTTGTTTGGCGGCGGCACGGCGGGCAACTTGTGGGCGGCAACACTCATCAGCAATGTGGCGTTTATTGGCTTGCTCATCATGCTCTTTATCATGACGGCTCATGATTTAGGGCAGAAATCTGCCACCCGCGCCCTCATTTACCTTACGTTTTTCCCGACTGGCTTTTTCCTGCTGGCACCGTACACGGAATCATTGTTTATCTTTTTGGCGTTGGCTTCGATTTGGGCGGCCCGGCATAACGGCCGTTTCTGGATAGCAGGTCTTCTTGGGCTGCTCGCTTCACTCACACGGTTAACAGGCTGGATTTTAGTCATTCCCCTGGCGTATGAGTGGTGGATTCAGTGGGGGAAACCATTTTTAGGGCAGCCTCGTGCCACCAGAAGCCGTATCAAACTATTTTATGGCGGGGTCAACTTGATGGCTGTGGGACTACCGGGATTGGGAACGGCCGTTTTCCTCGTATATCGGGGGGCTGTCGGCATTCCTTCCCTACCCACCATCTATCAAGAATATTGGTATCAAATCACCGGCATTCCTGGCACAGACCTGATTCGCGCCCTGCAAAGCATGTTCTTCGGCGGTATCTCCCGTCAAGGCGAATTCACCCTCTGGTTCGACTTTTTCTGCGTCATTTTATTAGTTGTGACCACCTATTTTGCCTTCCGCCGTCTTAATACAACCTATGGTTTGTACGCCGTCATGCTGCTGCTCTTCATGCTCCTGCCCGTCTCCGAATTCAAGCCGCTTTATTCCTTCTCCCGCTACACCCTGGCATTCTTCCCCACCTTCATGATTCTGGCGCAAGCTGGCAAAAACCCCTGGATCAATCGCCTGATTCTCTACCCATCTTTTATCCTCTACCTCTACTTCAGTGGGCAATATTTTCTTTGGGGCTGGGTGGCTTAACGGGGAATTTAATACAAAGAAACAAAGGCACAAAGAGAAAAAGAAAGACCACGATTTTAATCCAGAAAACTCAATAACTGCACTTTGCTAAACCCGTCCTGCCCCTCTGTATCAAGAATAAACGGTTCCACGTCGTCCAGCACCAACGGCCATGAAAACGGTTGGATGCGTTCTCGCACATTCGCTTTCCAATTGACTGCGGTTAAGGCACCACC
>JACSSI010000777.1 GCA_014879345.1 Anaerolineae bacterium
TGAGCTTGTCGAAGGCGGAGGCGGGTGGCTCGCACCGCTCTGGCTTCGACAAGCTCAGCCGCCGCTACTCCTAGATTGTGACAAACACCTGTACAGTTACCCGATAACAAGAAGAAAATATGACAGAAACAGAGATAACATTCCATAACAAGGCAGAAATAAGAGTCCAGGCGCAAATATTTGCGGAAAGTGAGCTTATCAGCACTTGCGTGGCTGATCCTGGTGAAAGTCTTACCATGCCAGTCAAGTCGGTACGGTACGATATCTACTGTAAAAACGGCGTAACTGGCTGGCGAGTCGCCTACAAACTGAATAGTGATGCCAAAACACTTACCCTTAGTAAAAATAAGGGAAGCTACACCATCATGTGAAAGGGAACCAAATAATCGCTTTTTTATGCACAACGCTTCAGTTGATTGTTGGCTGAAAACCAAAACAAGGTGACGAAGATCATTCTAAAATTTGAAGCATGGCTCATTGACCAACAAGGTCGAGAAGATATTATCGGCGATCTCGCGCACGTTCTGAGCATGCAAAATTCAGAGCAAACGCCCTCAAAGCGAAAGTCTGATGAACACAAAAAATGGGCCGATATCGTCATCAAAATCCCCGAATCAGGGTTGATTGCTGTTTTTAACGAGGCGTGGCAAGAATTTCTACTGGAAAAGGCAGCCACCACAGAATCCCTGGAATGATTGCGGTTTCTTCGGTTGAAACCTTGCCGATTCCGGGAACGGCCGTTTTCCCTCCCATCTCTCTTATCCCCCAACTGGGGGAGCTAAATCTCCCCCGACTAACCGATTCTAACAGTGAGGATTCGCTGTAAGATTAATATATGATCCGCACCCTCTGAACCGACTCCCAATCTCAACCTCTAACAACCAACACCAAAATCCAGACGGATTGCGGAACAAACGATTGCACAAATCACAGCCACCAAACGTTGTTCTTACAGTTACTAATTGGCGCACCACACTGTCTGGGCGTCTGTGTTAACAAAAACCGACGGCAGTTTATCGACATGATCTTAGGAGGATCACACAATGAATCAAGATATTTTCGAAGGCAAGTGGAAAGAATCGAGAGGCCACGCCAAAGAATGGTGGGGCAAACTCACTGATGATGATCTGCAACAGGTGGACGGTAAGGCTGACCAACTTATCGGCATCCTGCAACAGAAGTATGGCTACACCAAAGAGCAAGCCGAGAATGCAATAAACGACAAACTCGAAGCCGCTAAGGTCTAAAGACTAAATTGTTTATAGAGATGGGTACAATCTTCAAAAATTGCACCCATCTCAACTTAATTAAAGGAGAGTAAAAATGAACTTTATTATATGGCTTGTCGTTGGGGGTATTGTTGGCTGGGTAGCCAGCATTATCATGCGTACAAATGGACAGCAGGGTATTTTGCTCAATATCGTTGTCGGTATTGTTGGCGCGTTCGTGGCCGGCTTGCTGTTGACGCCGCTGTTGGGCATCGCCACCATCAACCAGAACAACTTCAGTTTGCCAGGTCTATTGGTATCTCTGGTAGGCGCCATCATTTTGCTGGCCGTTGTCAGTCTCTTCCGTGGGAACGGGCTGCGACGACGCTAACCACATAGTTTTCGCCTACAGTTGCCCTCTCGAAGGTTTTAGACCTCCGAGAGGGTACTCAGGTAAACTGCAAAAACGCGCCGCATCTAATTTCGAAAAATTCTTGCCGATTACCTACAGAGAGGATCAAATGTCAGAAATTAATTCGTCACAAAGAGAAGCAGAACGGGAACAACGCTTTTTCTCGTTCAAAACTACCCAATGGATTTGGCTGGTTCTTGGTATTGTCGAAGTCATTATTGGGCTGCGCGTTTTGTTGCTGCTTATTGGAGCCAACCCTGCAAGCCCCTTTGCGGCCTTCATTTACAACCTGAGCGCCTTTCTACTCCTTCCCTTTGCGGGATTGGTGGGCGCCCCGGCGATGGGTGGCATGGTACTGGAAATCTCTTCCATCATCGCCATGTTGGTGTATGCGCTGCTGGCTTGGGGGATTGATCGTATCGTCTGGGTGATTTTCTACCGCCCCCGCGTGTAATCGTCAGCCAAACAACGACCTATGAAGCGTGCAGCGAATAAATCTAAGGAGATCAAAATATGAACACGAACAACCATGAAGAAATAGAGGATGTCTATCATTTAGATGTCTTTTTGGCTGGATTTTTGTTTTTAGGCGGGCTGCTGCTGGGCAGCCTGACTGGGGCAGGGGCGATGCTGCTGCTGGCGCCACAATCAGGTAAAAAGACCCGGAGACAAATGCGGCGGAAAGGCCAAAAAGTGCGTAAACAAACGGCCGTTACCCTCCATAGCGGTGTCAATCAGATTAAGGATAAAACCCACCAGGTCACGACCCGCATCCAAGATCAGGCTGAAGAATTACAACAGCACGGCCAGGATGTGGTTGAGGATCAAAAGGAACGCTGGGGGCCGGTTGTTGAAGCTGGGATAACGGCCGTTCAAGGCACTTAATCCCGGCCACAAGGAATTTATTTTATGAAATCCATCCTGTTACACGACAACATAACTTTTCACGATAATGACCCCTATGCCGAGCCTCTCTTTGTGGACGAAACAGGGCGTGTTTTGCGTTTTGCTTTAAAGCCTGGGCAGATAGTTAGAGAACACACAGCCCCTCATTCACCAGTCTACATCGTCGTCTTGCAAGGAAGTGGACTGTTTTCTGGTGGTGATAATCAGGAGGAGCGCTTTGGCCCCGGTACACTGCTTATTTTTGATACGGGCGAGGTACACGCCATCCGCGCCGAAGCTGAAGAGTTGGTTTTTGTAGCATTCTTGCACGGTGTTCCAGGA
>JACSSI010000778.1 GCA_014879345.1 Anaerolineae bacterium
CGTACCTCTGGGATGCTTCGTTTCACTCAGCATGACACGAGTAAATCCCCATGAATTCCCAAAGACCCATAAGTTTTGTCAGTCAATCAGACAAACCCTCTCCTTAAAATCAGGAAGAAAACACCGCTCCCTCGCCCCTTTGGGGAGAGGGCTGGGGAGAGGGGCTTACCAATCCAACTCAACCTGCCCCGCAGAAAACTCAGAAGCAGGCAGCGGCACTGTCACCGGCTGCTCAACAGCCAAAAGTGGCCTCGCACTCAGCGTAGCACAGGCGCCCACCGAAAAATTATCAAACTGCGCCGTAATCGCCGGGTTCGCCGGATTACTGGCCGCCATCACACCGGTATACGTAGCGCCAGTGAGCGCCCCATCAGACCAGGTACCCAGGTTGCTGCCATTGATGCTGACCTGAATACTGCTGCCAATGCGTTTCACATACAGCTTATTCATCGTAAAACCCGTCTTGATCACACCGCTGCTCGTCCAACTGTTAATACCACGCAATCTATCTGCGGTAGGCAAGCTGCCATCATAAAAATAAAGGCGGAACAACTGCTCATCGGCACGCACAGCCAAAAAGTAATACTGCTGCAAAGAATTCGCCGCCCCAAACATCAAACCATAAATACCATTAGTCGCCGATCCGTTGGCCCACCTGGCCTCAACCGCTGCCTCATATCCGTTACGGGCGGCATCCGGCGCTTTGGCGCTGATTAAATACCCGGCTTGTTTCACCCCAACCAGATACTGTCCACCCTGATACCCCAGGCTGCCAGTCGTCGTATCTGTCACCGCCCAGCCAGAACCGGCATTTGCAAAATTATCAGCAAACCCGCCCACAACACTCCGCGTGGCAGACCAGGGGCCAGCCCCCCAACTGCCATCAGCCCGCACCCGGTAATAATAAAGATTATTCACAGACGGCGCATGGCTAAACGCCAGCGATGGCTGCGTGCTTGTATAAACCGCAGGGGATGTAAAGGCGGCATCTTGTGCTTCTTCCAGCACATATTCAACAACAGAATCGTCGCCGCCGCTCCAACTCACCGTCCAATCATTACTGCCACAGGCAAGCGCCACCGGCGCAATCGTCAAAGTAGGCGGTGACTTCATCACCACCGGCAAATACAAATAGTAGTCTCCCTCAGCCCCCTTTGCCCTTGGCAGCGAGTCTGTCGCCAATCCAATTAAAACAAATAATAAAATGATACCTGCTGTTATATTTTTAATTGTTGTCATCTCATGCACCTCAAAAAAAACGAAAATAAGCTTACTACACAGAAAAAATCATCCAACACGCTTATTTCCTTACATAAATGGGCACTGATTTCACAGAAATCATCGATAAAAATCTATAAGCGAGGCGGTAAAATTCGTATCATCTACGGTAATCCGTCACCATAGTAAACAATATTCTCTTTCACCAAATAGGTATATAGGGGGAGCTTTTACAAAGAAACTGCCCCCAATCCATTTACGGCCTGGGAGCAATCTAGTCAAACACATAAACGAATCAATACAGCCGTTTCCAATAAACCATTACATGCCCACTAAACTTGCCAAAGACATCAACGCACCCACCAATAATGGAGCCATGTCATCCTCATATTCCCGTGCCGTCAGTGACACAAAAACGGCTATGCCTAAGAATTAGGGGTTATCTCTAATTCAGCCTTGGCCTGTTTCCAAATCTGCACAGAAAACTTGTAAAATATTTTGCTTTCATCAAGGGAGGGTTTACCTAAAGGCAGCAAGCCCATCTCGTCAGGATAGCGGGCTTCCGTATAGACCGAATCCAGCTTTTCCAACATATTCATGTCCTGAACTAGATCATAAAAAGGCTGCACTAAGGCAGAGAGACGGAGCAAACTGTGTGTGCGCGCAAAATTCATTTCCTGCTCTTCGATAAGAGCCTTAAAGGTTTTTTCAATCGCCTGCTGCGCATGAAATGCCACGATGTTGGTCAAGTCCGGGAGATCAAGCATCTGCTCCATAGCACGAATATCATCATAGGCGCTATTCATCCATGCTTCAGTGATCGGCTTCATAAATTACTTTTCCCTTTTGCCTGATCTCTTTAGCAAACAGACTATTCATCTCCATAAATCGTTCATGCATGGCATTGGTATGCACGATTAAATCAACTGGAACTTGCTGGCGTATATCTCTGATAACCCTGGCAACCTGAAGATACAGGTCGCTCTTTTCCTGATAAGTTGTCGGGTAAAAATCACTGTTAAGCACAACCATCAAATCAATGTCACTAACTTCTGAAGGCTTGCCATATGCAAAACTACCAAACAAAATCACTTTAGCCACGTCAAGTCCTTGCAGTCTATTAACAAGGAGAGGAATCTGTTGTTCTATTTCACGTTTGCTTAATGACATCGCTTTTGTACTTTTCATCTAGTCACTATCAGATCTAATTCTTGAATTTCAAGTATAGCATAGACTCAAAAAAACCGTCCTCAAACCATGCCTGGTTTGAGGACAGTCCACTACCAAAAACGAAGGTCACTACCAATACAAATCCATTACAACCCGTTACCAAGACACCATTACCAGTACAAAATAAGGGACTATACAAGTCTCTCTCGATTGTCATACCCGTCTTCGTAAGAAATGACCTGCACAGCCACAAAAATAAAATCCATGCCAGCCATGTTCAGTGTCCAAAAATCCCCACACTGAACACTGACCACTGTTAACCAACCACAGTCGTCGCCTCGGCCAAACCACTGTTCCCGGGCCGGTCAAAAGCCGTAGCCGTCACCGTCACCGTCGTACCGGCAGCAACGGCCGTTGTCGTCGTATAGGTCCAACGGCCGTTATCCATCACCGCTG
>JACSSI010000779.1 GCA_014879345.1 Anaerolineae bacterium
CCAACCACGGCCGTTTTCATCCAAATAGCGCAGCAACAGCCAAACTCGTCCCGCCGCCGCTTGGCCTTCCCGCAAAATTCCCTGCGCCACACTCGGATACACTTTAATGAAGGGCGCACGTTCTTTTGGGGGAGCCGTAGTGCGGAGTGCGTAGTGCGTAACCTCGTCACCTTGCACACTACGCGCTACGCAATACGCACTAGCTTCCTTTGTATTAGCCTGCCGCAGAACGGCCGTTACCCGCACACTCTCCCATCCCAAATGAGAAGGTAACTCATTGATCTGTTCAAAAAAGGATGGTTGATGAGGAGAATGGGGAGGGAGAAAACGGCCGTGATCACCGGATACCAGAGCGGAGCCCTGTTGTTGTTTGGCAGCGAGAGCCAGTCTAAGCCGTAATAACCTCTCCTGAGCTAAAGCTAACGCGGGAGAAACGGCCGTTTGCGAGGTCACACAATGTGAGCCCACATCTCACCCTTTTGCCGGGCAAGAGGCAGCCAACACAAACTAGACATAAATCTGTTCAAAAATGGCGTAATACCATTGACAGCTATGTCTGGCTATGCTATTCTCTTACCTAGCTAGTGAGCTACCAGGAGGCAAAAAAGCCCCCTCCCCAATTAAGGGGCGTAATTGCTGAAGGTGTTGGCGGCACTCATCCAGCGAGTTAGGTAGCTTGCTTATACAAATTAAGGCCAGGCGTTTTACGCTTGGCCTTTTTCTTTGCAACCCTCCCGAAGGCATAAACCCCCGAAAACGCTGCTATACACATATTAAGTATTCAATCGATTGCATCTGTTACCTGTTCATGAGATAAATGCACAGATCAGGCTCTATAAATGCCATCAAGCGACAGTCTAACAAAAATAATACACTATGTCAACCAATCTATATGCTATAGATTGCAAAACAAAGCATTGTTTTGTTGAAAAACGTGATATAATCAACCTTGTATGTCATACTTGACAATTAATATGGACTTCTATACGATACTGACATGGCCAATAAATTTGAATTTGAAATAGAACAATACAAACCCGATTGGGATAGGTTAGGGGTCGTCGTACCACCCTTCACCATAGAAGCAGACCCGCGTTTCATGTACCTGTCCACAGAAACACGCCGAGCCTTATCCAAAGTAAGTTATATGGTCGAAGCAGGGCAGGGGGCATCTGTCATAGTAGGCGAGATTGGCACAGGTAAAACAACCCTGGCCTCCTGGTTTCACAGCCGCTATCATCGCCGCCCCGATTTCGTCGCTGCAAAAATCGACGAAACACCGAAGAAAAGCGGGCTTCTATTATTACGGCGCATCGCAGCCGAATTTGGCCTGCGTACCCGCCGTGCCACAGAAGACCAACTCAACGAATTCCGCGCCTTCCTCATTGAGCAGACAGAAAAGGGCATACTTCCCCTTATCATCATTGATGAAGCACATGAATTATTTCCTGAGCAATTTGTAGAACTGCGTCGATTGCTCAACTTCCGTGATCCTCAAGGTGGCAAAGCGTATCAGCTCGTTCTATTAGGAAGGCCAGAACTAGACATTAATCTTCGTGAAGTGCCTGATTTCAACGACAGAGTAGCAACTCGCTCCTCACTGGATCCGCTTACCCCAGATGATACCAAGTCATTAATAGAGTATCGTTTGTTAGCAGCGGGACGAACCAGCAAGCAGCCACCCTTATTTACAGATGAAGCCATCCTGCCGATTTGGCGGGAGACACGGGGGTATCCGCGCAGCATTTGTATGCTGTGTCTCCATCTATGCCTTGAGTTTTTGTCAACAGATGGTTTGCAAATTGACGAACCATTTGTCATCCAATTCCTCGAAGACCATTATGATTATCGCCAGGCAGTTGACTAATTGCCTTATATATTAGGTAGTCGATCTCTTGGCGGAGCAATCCATGAGTAATCAGTCAGATAAAACAAAAGACAGCACCCTAGCCGCTCTATTAAGAGAAAAGCCAAAAAGGGGACGGCCCAGACGTGATGTCAGCCGTCAAAATGTATACGTAGCTTTGACCGTTTTGGAAAAAAGCCACATGCGTAACTTGTCCAAAGAAATGCCGGAAAGCATAGCGCGGGCAGATGTGCCGGACTTGGCAGTTACCATTCTATCTGCACGGCTAGAAGCCATGCGTCGCGCCGTAGCTGATCGGAATCGTGAAATCCCTGAAGGCGTTACAGATTTTGATTCCCTTTACCTATTATGGGACATGCCCATTCCAAATTCAGACGAAGAACGTAAATGGACTTCCATTCGTCTGTCACCCCAAGAAGCGATTGAGCTGGGACGGGTGCAAGGTACTTTAAACGCCGCCTTTGGTGCCACGCGTAGCGACACCTTTAGTTTAGGTTTGGCGCTCTTGACACAATACCTTGAAGATCATACACTTTCGGCCGATTTGTCATTGAGTGACCTGCGAAATCAGATAATTAATATTTATTTATGAGTAGCTCACAATTAAATAATCAAATTATCCACAAGAATTACGTGTAGTAATAGCATTAGTTAACAATAGAAAAGAGGATGGTCAAAGTAGAAGGCAGGAAACGGCCGTTTATATTCATTACCATCTTTCTCCATAAAAACAGGTACTCACCTGACTCAAATTGACAATCTATATTGTATGAGCAGAAAATGAGTTCAGTTTATAAAGTAAATCTCTCGAGGTAAACAAGGCTAAAATAACCAAATTTCAAAATTGGTCAGCAAATTCCTTGACAACCAAAATAGAGCGGATATAATTCCCAACTGTTGAACGCACATGGATGTCGTCACGAAAAAGTGAAGCTCCGAAACAAACAAACAAGGTCAAAAGCAAAGACCCATAC
>JACSSI010000780.1 GCA_014879345.1 Anaerolineae bacterium
CCAATCGGGATGACACCCAACATCGTCCCAGTAGTAGACGCAGCCATTAGCCCGTTCACAACATAATGAACCGTGCCATCACCTCCAGCCGCAATCACCAAAGCATAACCAGCCTCCGCCGCCTCTTTAGCAGATTGCCGGGCATGGTCAGCACTTTCACTCAACACAAAATCAACACGCGCATACGATTCAGCAATTTTTGTGATGGCTTCTTGCTGCAACGCACCACGGCCGTTATCGGCTGCCGGATTCAAAATTATTCTCACATCTTTATTCTGTTGCATAATCTCAACAATAGTACCAATTGGCTACTGCACCGTCAGCCTACCTTGTAGTTAGTTAAAGAGAGGATTGTAACCTCTTTTCTCGAGTGAATCATCCTTTTCCTAAGGCTTTGCTCTGCTTTACACCCTCATGCAAACGTGTTATACTCCCGCCATATTATGTTACGTAAACATAATTTGGCAACACCTGGGTACGATCTTCCAAGTAAATTTCATGAAGAGGTAGGTCGTGCCAGGCACCTTTAGGAAAGGTATGAATGTGCCATGACTCAGGTTTCACAAAATCACGTAACACCTGATCAAAAGGTTGCTATAGAACAAGCCGCAAACGAGATTTGCCGTCGTGGTTTTCGTGTGCCTGCTTTAGCTGTGCTAGAAAGTGGGCCGTTTTTCCCTTTCCTGGGCAGCCAACTATTGTGGATTGCCCAACCCGCGTTATCACTATTTCTGCCTTCACACAAAATTCGTCAGGCCGCAGAATTGCTGGAAGCACCAGAAGCCATGTTAATCCTGACAGAAACTTTGCACGCCAATGATGATACTCGGGATATCTGAACTATGGAACTAATAATTACGTTTTCCATCATTGTCATTGTCATCGTTCTGATATTTATTTTAGCGCGTCGGCAGCAATCAGCGAAAGCCCCAACTTTATTACGACCGTTTTCTGCCCATAAAGCGCTCAAAGGCCAGGTAGGGCGGGCCGTTGAAAGCGCAAGTCGGCTGCATATCAGCTTGGGACGGGGCAGTCTCATCGGAGCAGCCAACCCTGTCAGCCTGTCTGCTGTCAGCATTTTAGATCGCCTGGCGCAAGATGGCTGTGCCAACGACACGCCCCCCATCACCACTGTCGGTGATGGCACGCTGCTGCCTATTGCCGATAATCATGTACGTTTTGCTGCGGAACTGGCAGGCAACAGCAATCGGCTGCCCAATGGCACCATTCAATTTGTAGCAGACTCAAACAATCCCTTTACTTATGCCGGTGGTGTTACAAATGTTATTCAACAAGAGAAAATCTTGGGCAATATTCTGGTGGGGCAGTTTGGTCAGGAAATCGGTATCATCACCGAAGTAGCCAGTCGCAATCAAATCAATCAAGTTATTGGCTCAGATGACCCTTTGGCTTTAGCGGTAGCCACCACTGCAACTGATGATATTATGATTGGCGAAGAATTACTGGCGTCACCCGCTTATATCGAAGGAAAACCGTTTCAGATTGCCAGCTTGCAGGTGCAAGATATTTTGCGTGTTGTTGTGGGATTGGCTATTTTGGGAACGGCCGTTTACAAGTTGGTGACTGGATAACTTTATGTTAAGACGAGGGCTTCCCCTGGCAATTGCTGTCATATTTGGCATTCTCACGTTAGTGGGTCTCTTGTTCGGGTTGCCAGAAATTAGCAATCTTATTTTAGGATGGGCTGCATTTTTAGCAGGGATTGCCCTGTTTTTAGGTGTTGTCAATCTGTTGGCTGTGCATACCTCCCGCTTCTTACGCAATCGTCCAGTTGGTGGCGGAAACGTATACAGTGGCGTTTTGGTTATAAGCTGGCTTATCGTTTTTGGGCTGGGCATTGCCGATCTTTTTGGCTGGACAAACAACGCCATGAATCAAGCCTTTCAATGGGTGCAAGTGCCGCTAGAAGCCGCCCTGGCTTCCATGTTGGCTTTTTTCTTGATCCTGTCGGGTCTTCGAATGCTACAAGGCAGGCGTACGGTCTGGACGACACTGTTTTTTGTAACGGCCGTTCTTGTTCTTTTTGCCAACGCCTTTATCAGCAGCCCATTCTTGCCTGGCAGCCTAAACCAACTTGCCCTGCAATTTCGTAATCTTATCCAAAACCTCATCGTGACTGCCGGTATTCGTGGCATCTTAATCGGAGTCGCTTTGGGAATTATCACCCTGACTGTGCGCATCCTAATCGGTGTGGAAAGACCGTATAACAAATGAGTAAGCAAATTCATTGTCCGGAATGCCAAACTGAAAATACCCCCGGCAGTAAATTCTGCAACTCTTGTGGTGCACGCCTGCCTAAAAGCACGAGCGTCTTATGCCCCAAATGCCAGACACCCAATCCACACAATAATTTCTACTGCGATAACTGCGGTGGACGCTTACGCGCCGAACAAAATAACGTTGTGCCGGAAGAGCCACCCAAACCAGAAGCCAGCGATCTGCCAACAAGTGCCAAGATGTTCACCTTGCCCACCCGCGATCCAGGTGACACCGGCGAACTTGATCCTGCAAGTTTGCCAAATTGGCTTAAAAACCAGGGCGATGAAATACAGAACCGGGAAGATACCGGCAAATTACCCCGTCTATCAGACCTGACGCCCGAAGAACGCAAAAAAGGTGATGATCTACCAGGCTGGCTGATTAACACCGAAAACGAAGACCTGCTCATTGGGTCGCCAGACGACATTACCACAGAGCACTTCCTGCATCTGATTCAAGACATCAATGAAGAAGAACGAAAAAAGCTGTCCGGACTGCTCAACGATCCAGCCATCACTGGTAATACAGCCAATTTGCCAGACTGGTTGAAAGATGTCGCC
>JACSSI010000781.1 GCA_014879345.1 Anaerolineae bacterium
GGATTTGTGGTGAATCCCATATTAACAAAGTTAAGCCTTTTCTTTTAATCGACTTTGGAAACGTCCTGAGTAAACTGTAGTGCTCATATGTTGACGCGAGACATTCTTGTTATAATTAAAAAATGGCGTCGACATACAAACAATGGATGAAACCATTGGCAATGTTGGCTGCTGTCCAGAACGTTCATCAGGAACCTACCAAGTTGTCGATGAGCGTTCTGCTTTTTATTTTGGCAAACCTGACAGGTTTACGACACTGTCTTACCAGTCAAGTCCTTTCTCACGGCAAACCATCGCTTCCGGCTGTCAAGTTCCGAGACCCGTCAGGCTTTTACTGCGGAACTTTGCCGCACAATTAATTGGGGCGGAAACAAATACGTCCTCGGTTCAATGGTTTTTTCTTCTTGCGTGACTTCAGTAATCATCTTGTCGACCATATTGACTGCAAAAAAAGAGGGATCTCTAAGGTCTTGACGAATTGTTGTTAATGGCGGAGCGAAAAAATCTGCTTCTGGGGCATCATCATACCCAACCAGCGCTAAATCAGAGGGAATATCAATCCCTAATTCTCGTGCCGCCCGCATCGCGCCCAACGCCATCCTGTCATTGCTTATAAATGCCGCGTCCATTTCTGGAAATTGTTTGAGCAATTGTTTCAACCCCACTTCCCCACTGAGACAAGACCAATCTCCTTCAACAACTTGTCGATCAGCTATGGGCAAAACGGCCGTTTCCATTGCTTTCTTCCATCCCCGATAACGGTGGCGTGACACCATCCAATCCATCGGCCCCGTAATCATGCCAATGTTGCGATAACCCTGCTCAATTAAATGCTCAGTCGCAATTTGCCCCCCACTTTCATTGTTAAAATCAACAACCATCAAGTCGGGATGCGCGTGCATGTTTAGAAAAACCGTGGGAACCGCTAACTGTGGAATTTTTTGCAGAATCGCATCGCGGATATTACCCATATCAGGTAATGTCCAGACAATGCCATCTACATGATGAGATATAAAGTACCGGAGCTGTTCGTCAATATCGAAATTTTGTGGATCGTGTATAACTCGTAAAATAAGCGTATAACCTAACTGATTAGCGCGTTCCTCAACAGCCATCAGCGTCGTTGAAGGGCCATAATTTTCCAAACTAGCACTAACAACACCTAAAATATAGCTGCGGCCCTGAGCAATACCACGAGCAATACTGCTGGGTCGGTAGTCACGTTTTGCAATAATTTCTTTAACTCGCTTGCGTGTGCTAACAGCCACATCAGGACGATTATTCAAAACGCGCGAAACAGTTTGTTGTGACACCCCTGCTTCTTCAGCGATTTCCTTGATAGTTATCTTCCCTAGATTTGTCATGATTGTTTAGGCGTGTCTGCTACCTCTTTTATCTCATCTTCAATAAGTTCCGGAAGCGTTCCCGGGAACGCTTCCGGAAGCGCTAACGATAGCATAACACAGGCCAGCAGTGGTGTCAATAAGAATCGTGCTGTCACGCGGCTTGATTGGTCAACTTCCCCAATCAAACAACCTCAGGCATAATTGCAGCATGAAAATACTGTGCGTAGACATAGGAACTGGCACCCAGGATATCTTGCTCTTCGACTCCCGGCTGCATCCCGAAAACAGCTTCAAACTCGTCGTCCCCTCCCCCACCATGATGGTGCGCCGTCAATTGCAAACCGCTACACGAAACGACCAGTCTGTATTGCTTACTGGCGTGACGATGGGCGGTGGCCCCAGCCATTGGGCAGCAGAAGACCATCTCAAAGCAGGCGGCACGCTTTACGCCACGCCAACAGCGGCACGCTCCTTCAACGATGATTTGGATTACATCCAGAGCACAGGCATTCAGCTTGTCAGTGAGGATGAGGCCAGGCGGCTGCCAGATGAGGTGGTGCGCATTACACTACGAGATTTTGATTTTGGTGCTGTGCAGCGGGCATTGGCTGAATTTGGCGTGGGGCTGGCTGACCTGGCGGCGGTGGCGGTGGCAGTTTTTGACCACGGCAACGCCCCACCCCACATCTCTGATCGCAGATTTCGCTTTGACTATATCGCTCAGCGGATTCAGGCTGATCCACGCTTGAGCACCTTTGCTTTCCGTGCCGAAAACATTCCGGAGATTATGACACGTATGCAGGCGGTGGCCGCTTCGGCCAGGGATGTGGATGCGCCGCTGGTGTTGATGGATACGGCACCGGCGGCGGTGGCTGGGGCGCTGCTTGATCCGATGGGAAACGGCCGTTCTCCCCATCTGGTAGCCAACATCGGCAACTTGCACACCCTGGCCTTCCGCATGAACGAAAACAGCATCGAGGGCACGTTTGAACACCACACCGGCATGTTGGATGGCGATAAGCTGACCGGATTGCTGCGGGAACTGGCGGCTGGCACGCTCAAAAACGAAGCTGTCTTTATGGATCAAGGGCATGGCGCACTCATCGTCGAACCAGAGCCTTTTGAGCTGCCTGAAGATGATTTCGGGGTGGTGATAACCGGTCCCCGGCGCATGATGATGCAGCATTCTCCGTTACGTCCCTATTTTGCCGCGCCCTATGGTGATATGATGGTGGCAGGCTGCTTTGGTCTATTAACGGCCGTTGCCGACAAGCTCCCTCATTTAGCCGAACCTGTCTGGGCGGCGCTGCGTGACGGGAAAGGCAGACCACCCTGGGAGATCGGGGTTGGTTAAAGCGCCGGAGAGAAGTTGACACAGCGAAACCAGCGACCCGAGTGGTTGTGATGGTGTACCATCAAGTACGTAACCGTCTAAATATTACTTCCCGTTTTTTAGATTGGACCAATCTTAAAGATTGGTCCAATCTGCGCC
>JACSSI010000782.1 GCA_014879345.1 Anaerolineae bacterium
GGCAGGATGTGGCGCATGTGTATGCTAATCCCGCCGTAAAAGCGGCGCAGCCAGAAACCAGTCCCTTGCCGTTTAATCCTGAAGCGGTATCGGCGATTGAGTGGAATGTGGCAAAAATCAATGCGCCGCAGGTGTGGGCTGAGGGATTTACCGGGCAAGGCATTGTCATTGGTGGACAGGATACCGGTTATTCGTGGCAGCATCCGGCTATCAAAGCGCAGTATCGTGGCTGGAACGGAGCCGTTGCCGACCACAACTATAGTTGGCATGATGCCATTCATGAGGATAACCCCAAATCTTATGGCACAAATTTATGTGGCTTTGATTCACCAGAGCCGTGTGATGATGGCTATCATGGTACACACACGATGGGTACCATGGTGGGGGATGATGGTGACACGAACCAGATCGGCGTCGCGCCCGGGGCGCAGTGGATTGGCTGCCGCAATATGGAAAATGAATGGGGGACACCGGCTACCTATGCAGAGTGCTACCAATGGTTCATCGCTCCCACTGATTTGAATAATGCGAATCCTGATCCTGGTAAAGCGCCGCATGTCATTAACAATTCCTGGAGCTGTCCGGCGGTGGAAGGGTGCACAGACCCCAATGCGCTGCTGACTGTGGTGAATGCCGTACGCGCGGCAGGTATTGTGACGGTGCATTCGGCGGGCAACAGCGGCCCGGGGTGCAGTTCTATCAGTACAGCCGCCGCTATTTATGATGCTTCGTTTACAGTGGGCAATACCACCAGCACAGATGCGATTGCTTCTACCAGCAGCCGGGGGCCGGTGCTGGTGGATGGCAGTGGACGCTTGAAACCAGATGTGTCTGCGCCGGGGACGAATGTGCGCTCCAGTATTCCGGGTGGGGGTTATGCCTCTCTGAGCGGCACGAGTATGGCGGGGCCGCATGTGGCCGGGCAGGTGGCGCTGCTGCTGTCGGCGCGGCCTGATTTGATTGGCGATGTGGACGGGATTGAGCAGCTTATTCGGGAAACGGCCGTTCCGCTGACAACAACAACGCAAACCTGTGGGGGCATCCCCGGAACCGAAGTGCCGAACAATACCTTTGGCTGGGGGCGGATTGATGCTGAGACTATGCTTAATCAGGCGGCTTCTTTATCACTCCAGATGCAAGCGGATACACTTGTTTTGCCAGGCGATATAGTCACTTACACGTTCACCGTCACCAGTCGGTTGATGGATTATCATCAAGTTATGTTAACAAACACGATACCTGCGGCGGTGCAATTTATCACAGCGACTATGCCTTATACGCGGGTTGGCGATACAATCGGGTGGACATGGCCTATATTGTCAGCAGATGAAAGTGGGACGGTAAAGTTGATGGTGCAAGTGCCGGCAGAGATTGATTTTAGTCCGCTGGTTGACCAGTATGAATTGAGCAGTCTGGAGACAGAAACGAAAACGGGTGAACTGGAAACGGCCGTTCTCTACATCAAAAAATATTACCCACTTGTAGCCAAATAGCCGTAACCAGTAAGGAGGAAGAAATGAAACAAGCAGTCAGTGTGAGTTTAGGCAGTTCTGAACGCGATAAAAAAGTTGAAGTGGAATTATTGGGGGAAACGGTCAGCATTGAGCGCCGGGGAACCGATGGCGACATCGAGAAAGCGATTGCCTTGTTCACGGAGTTGGATGGGCAGGTTGATGCCTTTGGAGTGGGCGGTATTGATTTATGGGTGCAAATGGGCGACAAACGTTACCTGCTCCACGACGCGCAGCAGCTTGTCAAAAATGTCCACGTTACCCCTGTGGTAGATGGCAGCGGTCTCAAAAATACGCTGGAAAGCCATATTGTGGACACGCTTGTCAACGAAATCGATCCAAAATATGCGACGGGCAAAGCGTTTAATACGATGGGTGTAGACCGGTATGGTATGACGTTGGATTTTTACAATCATGGCTATGAAATGGTGTGTGGTGATTTGATGTTTGGCCTGGGGATTCCCATCCCGATTAAGTCGCTCAAACAGCTACATCTGGTGGCGAAGCTGATGCTGCCGATTGCCACTCGTTTACCCTTGAAAATGATTTATCCGACCGGTGAAAAGCAGGATGAAATTGTGCCTAAGTTCACGAAATATTATGAATGGGCTGATGTGATTATTGGCGATTGCCACTACATTAAGCGCCACATGCCGGACAAGCTGCCAGGCAAGGTGATTGCCACCAATACCACCACGTTGAAGGATTTGGATATGTTCCGCGACCGGGGCGTGACCCATGTGGTGACGACGACACCGCAGTTAGACGGCCGTTCTTTTGGCACGAATATGATGGAAGCTGCGTTGACGGCCGTTGCTGGCAAAAATCGTCCACTTTCTCATGATGAGTTGGCCGAGATGTTGAAACAATTAGACATGAAACCGTCTGTCCACCAATTATGAGTCCTGAAGTTGTATTGTTGATTTTGCGCTTGTTGAGTGCTGGCCTGCTGCTGGCGTTTTTGGGTTTGTTTGCCTGGTTGATTTATAAAGATTTGCAAGTGACAACGGCCGTTCTTAATCAAAAACAGCAAGCGGCTGGTCATCTGCGTGTGATTGCCAACGAGTTGGATGTGCCTGCGCTTGATACCTTGTTTCCACTCCGGCCACTCACCAGTATTGGCCGTGCTAAAAATAGCAATATCGTGATCGATCAAAGTTATGTGTCGCAGGAACATGCTCTGTTGATTGAACGCAACAGCCAATGGTGGTTGGAAGATTTGGGCAGTCGCAACGGTACTTTGCTGAATGGGGTGATTTTAGGGGAAACGGCCGTTGTCAGCAGCGGTGATGTGATTACCATTGGCAGCGTGCAGTTAAAAGTA
>JACSSI010000783.1 GCA_014879345.1 Anaerolineae bacterium
GGCGACATCGGCGTTTTCATCTGGCTGGGCGGGCATTCCCTGGGCTAAGGCTTCACGGCAATGGTCTTCAACTTTATCGAAGTAGGCGATGTTGTCGTGGAGAAGCTGTGAGCCGATTGTAACAGGGGCGTGGCAGTAAAGCACGGTTTGGGCGTTGAAGTCGGCTAATTTTTCCAGTGATTCGCGCATGTGGGGCAAGCCATCGGTGGTACGGGCAAAAGGAAATGGCACTTCGGCAGCGTCAGCGGCCAGGAGGGTGTCGATTTCCGGGATGTAGATGGAGAGATGGTCGCAGGTGTGTCCGGGGGTGGCAAAGAGTTCCAGGGTGAGGTCGCCGCCGTGGAGGGTGAGGGTTTCTTCAAAGAGGATTGTGGGTGGTGTGAGCCTGACGTTGTTGAAGATGTCTGGCTCTTGGGCTTGCATGTGGGCTAACCGTTCTCTGGTTTTTGCGCTGTGCAGTAAATCGGCGCATTGGTGGGTGCCGATGATGGGAACGTTGAAGACCTGGTTGCCCCAGGCGTGGTCGTAGTCGGCGTGGGTATTGATGACGAGCAGGTGACGATTGGTGAGGTGGGCTTGGGCGTGGTTGAGAAGGGAAACGGCCGTTTCCGCATTAATCATCGTATCCACCACCACCACATACTTTTCGCTCACAACGATGAAGGTATCCACCAATTCGCCGTTGCGCAGCACGAGGATGCGTTCATCCCACCCTTCATTTTTTACCAGTTCGACAGAATTTGAATGACTCATGTGCTAAACCTTTGGCTTGCCTTTTGATCAAATTTCTCTGAAACAATGAAATTCAAACCAATGTGAGTTAGGTTGAGATTGTACTTTAAAAGCAAAAAGCGATTAGATTTTAATCTCATGAGTGAAATGAGCGATCAAACGGAACAGATTATGATGTTCCTCTAATTCTAACTTGATCACACCTCGTTGCTCCAAAGAATAACTTACAGACGAATTTGTGCAATATTTAGTTCCTATTCGGGTGTTATTATGCCCTGGAACAGAACGTTTAGCCCCATCTATTCACAACAACTCTCCTCAAATCCTGACTTTGCGGTATAGTTTTGGAAAGGTTTGATTTGAGGAGAGTTATGAGCCAATCACCCCGCTACAAAACAATCGAAGAACATCAACGTATATTCGATCTCATCTGGTCGCAAATGCCGGCGATGCAGCACCGCACCTCTTCATCCTGGTGGTTTTTTCTCTTATGCCCAAAAGAAGAAACAGGATATGGGCCGCGCCAGTTCATGTTTTCGATTGCCACACGGGCGGGCGAGCAAATCCGCATCAATGGTTCCTGGCTCCCTGGCCTCGACTTAAATCGCCCCATCGAGAACGGCATCGACCGCTTTTGGGCGATGGTGAATGGCTGGTATTGTGACGGGGAGAAGGTGCATCATGATTTTGTGAAGGAAACGGCCGTTACCACCCTCTCCCAACCCGACGCCGCCATCAATTGCTGGGCGGATCAGCCAGATGGCAGCCAGCGCGGCATGAAAATCAACCAATCCGCCCAGGATTCCCTGACGCTAGAAGCCCACATCATCGGCACAAAAGGGTCTGCGCGCTTTAAAACCTGGGGCGACCTGGACTGTATGCACGCCTCCCCACATGAATCGCTCAACTTTGACACACCGCTGGGCGGCACTCACTTCATCGCTTGGCGGCGCATTAACTTCATAGGCGAATTTGACCTGCCTACTGGCCCAGAAACGCTGGAAGGTGTGGGCTATTTCCAGCGAGTTTGCCTGAACGTACCTGTCTTCCCCTGGAAATGGATTTGGGCTGTTTTCCCGGATGGCTCTCTGTTCTCTGCATATGTGCCTTACATCGGTCTCAACCTGTTTCGGCGTGGTTACCGCTTTTTCGCCAGTCAGCGCAAAGAACAGGCGACACTGCCTGTGGCGGGAGCCGGGTTCTGGGACTGGCCGGGTGCGTCTGAGCAAATTCTTTTTAATCAGGCCAGGGTGACACCGTTGTTGGGAAACGGCCGTTATCCCCAATTTGATGTCACCGTCAGCAATAAACAGGGTGATCACGTTTCCTTTCTGATCGCGCCCTACGGCCACACCAACCTCTACATCGACCGGCCTGTACTCAGAAACTTCGTGCGTACCCATTGGAATTACAACGAATTCATGTTTAGAATGGAGCGGCTTCAAGGCTCTGTGCAGGGCAATCCCATTTCTCAAGAGACGATGGGACAGGGCTTTGGTAATATTGAATACACCTGGGGACTTGGTTTATAGATAGCCGCCTCTGGAGGTTTTTAGCGAAGGTTACGCATGATAGAAATCCTTGAACAAAATCCGCTGTTACTCCTGTTTTTAGTCATTGCCATTGGTTTTTGGGTAGGCAAAATTCGATTCCGGGGCAGCAGTATGGGCGTGGCCGCCGTCCTGTTTGTGGGACTGGCATTTGGCGCCATCGACCCCGACCTGTACATCCCGGCCATCATTCTAGATTTGGGACTGGTGCTGTTTGTCTACACCATTGGCCTGGCAAATGGGCCTGGCTTTTTCAGTAAATTCAAACGAGAAGGGCTGCGGGAGGTTTTGTTTATCGTCGGCATCATGATTTTGCCTGCGCTGCTGCTCATGATTGTCCATGTGGCCTTTCGTTTAACGCCTGCTACCACGGCGGGCATCTTCACCGGCATGTCTAACAATACACCTGCCTTAGCCAGTGTGCTGGATCTCATCAGCAACTCGTTTCCTGACCCTGAAACGGCTGCGTCTGAAGCGGTGGTGGGTTTTTCAGTGGTCTATCCCCTGGGGGTGTTGGCGCGAATGTTGGTATTGGCGGCCGTTTTGCGTTTTT
>JACSSI010000784.1 GCA_014879345.1 Anaerolineae bacterium
CGACAACTTGTACCGTTGCCTACGCCGCGAGAAGAGGTTGCCCAGCTAAAAGAACAACTTCAAGCCGTGCGTTTGGAACTTAATATGGCGGAGGCTGAATTAGCTGAAGAGCAGGCCGCCGTGAATGCGTTTCGGATGCATTGCCGCTTGAAGCTGGATGCGTTGGTGGATGAGCTGCAAGTGCTGGCTGTTAAAAAGCAATCGCTGTTAACTCACCTGGAACTGCTGCGCCAGGCAGAGGAGTATGGCGTGGTTTATGATGAAGAGGAGCCGTTTTGGCAGTCTGAGGCGTTTTTGGCGGATGAGGAGGAGGAGGAACTGCTGCTGCCCACGGACACACCCCGTGACAAGGCGGCGGAGAAGCGACTCTACCGGGAGTTAGCGCGTCGTTTTCACCCGGATATGGCAGAAACGGCCGTTGAGCAAGCCTATATGACCTCGATTATGGCAGCCGTCAATAATGCATATGAAAAACGGGATACGCAGGCGTTGTATGATCTCGCAGGTGAACTGGACCCAGGGGATTTGCGGGAGTTGGAAAGCATTAAAACGGTTGAAATCCGACGACTGCGAGAAAGCATCTTGAAAGCGCAGCGGCTGCGACGTAAATCACGCCAGCGGCTCAAGGTGCTGCGGCAGGAAAATACAGCCAGGTTATGGCGCAAAGCCAAAGCGTTAGATGAAGAAGATGACAACTGGTGGGATAGTGTACGGCGTGATTTGGAAACGGCCGTTCAACGGCGCAACAAAACGATAACCAGCTTACAAACACAAATCACAAACATTGAAACAGCCATAGCGGCTGAAAAGCAAAACGGCCGACAATAATGCCGACCGTTCCCAAATTGCAACTAAATAGTACTGGTAACTATCCTAAATTAGAACCACTTTTATCGCCAACAGCGCGTTTCAAGGATTCTTCCATCTCACTGTCTAGCGTGGTTTGCAAAACCTTGCCATTGTATTGCCGCAGCACGGCCAAAGTAGAGGCTGCATCCGCAGAACGAATCACAAAGAAAACGGCGGAGGTGCCTGGCTGCAACTCATTGCTAACATCTTCGATAAAACTCTTGGATACACCGGCTTTCACCATGTGCCCAATTGCACCACCGGCCACCGCACCGACTAATGTGTAGCCGATGGGACCAAGTGGACCAAAGAATAAGAAACTCAAAAACAGACCCAACAAACCACCACCAACAGCGCCTTGCTTGACCGTTTTATCCATGGCATTTTTGACTGTTACATGGTCTTTTTCATCTTTAACCACGTAAGCTGTGTCTTCTAAATTGATTAAACCATGCTTTTGTTCAGATCGTAAACTATCAACAACTTTTTCTGCGTCTTCCATGTTATCGAATACGATAACAACTAAATCTTTGCTCATAATATGCCTCCTAGCAAACAATTAAAGTCAAATTCCTCACCATATTGTACATGTTCCCTCTGGTGAGTCCAAACAAAAAACTCTTTTTCGCGGGTTAGTCTCATATTCATAATCTTCATCTTTGCTGATCAAATCAGGCAGAGACGACATCATTTGAGGTTAGCTTCTAAAAAAACATTGATAGCCTGGTAAAAGCCTCCACGGGGCATACAACTGAAAAGGTAGTCCCTTCTGTTTTGTGTGTGACAAATGAAACCTTGCTCCCCAAATACCGTTCACTCAACAGGCGCATACTGTACGTGCCTAAACCCCGTTTACTGCCCTTCGTTGAAAATGAGCGTTTGAAAACTTGCCGCTGCACATGGTGCGGCATATGGGCTGGATTATGCACCCAGAAACGAACTTTGCCTTTATCTTGCCCACACCCTACAGTAACTGTTTCTCCTGGCTCACACGCTTCCAGTGCATTTTTAATCATATTCCCTACCACTCGTCCTAACACAGCCGGATCCGTTGTCATCATAAACCTCTCGGCTTTGGGGTGGAGATGAATATCGCATTCCCTTGCCTCAGCCTGTGCTTCATATAGTGTGACTAAATCGGTGAGAAAATGCGTGGTAATAAAAGGTGTCACATTGAGACCAAGACTTCCGTTTTCAGCTAACAAAAGCTGTTCTTGTGCCTCAATTTCATCCAACAGCCGCATGGTTGCCCGGTTTAGCATTTCCCGAAACGGATCGCTGTCTGATCTCATGGAAATCATTTCGGAGGCACTGTTAATGATAGCCACCGTATTACGCAAATCGTGGAAGAAAATGCCCTCTAAAACTTGACGACGTTTTTCATCTGCGATGTTGGTCACTGAAAATACAGTCAACCGCTCGTTCTGCACCGGTAAAGGTGTTGCTGTTATGCGTAAATCCAGCGCTTCAAAGTGGTCGTCCTTGTGGCGCGAGATGCGGCACTCCTGAGTACTGGTCTGCCCTTTTTGTGCCATCAGAATAGCGACGAGCGCACCACAGGCACGGCAGTAATCTGACGTGCCACAACCGCCCGGAGACTCCAGAGCGTGATAACATCCCATTGCTTCCCCTGGACGCAGACCTATTGCCTTATCTTTGTCAGGTATGCCGGCGTACCTGGCAAATGTTTCGTTTATAAAAACGATTTGCCGCTGACGGTTTAGCAGGACAACCCCATTGTCGACTGCATCTAAAATTTGGGGCAATAAATCGATTTGGGTAAAAATATCTGCTTGTGTCAGGAGCCGTTCGGGATGTGCCCGATCTGCACTGACGATGTTTGACTGAACTTGAGCTATCATAGGGCGTCTCTTCTTGTTGATGAAAATGTGTCTCTTTTTGTTTCGATGTTGCATCTATACAGGTCTAAAGCCTGTGGTATAAATGATAAGCATGGACGGTATAAAACAACTGCGCGAAGAA
>JACSSI010000785.1 GCA_014879345.1 Anaerolineae bacterium
ACATGAAACGGTTCAAACCGGGGCGGAATGAGACCACACACGGTTTGCATCTGGGTTTCGCGCTCTGGCACAAAATAACGGCCGTTGTCGATAAATTCTTGGGAAGCTTCTTCGTTCCATTGGGGAGGTAAATTGTTCATATACTTCGGAGGGCAAAATAGTTATGATTTGATATAAATCGGCTCATGTTTTGCGAGTCATTTACGACCAAGCCATCTATGAACAGAAGCCATATACTCTTTATATTCTTCACCGAATTTTTTTGTCAGGTATTGCTCTTCAGGAATTATCAGGACATAAAGACAGATAATAATCGAAAGTAGAAGCATGACTAATGCCCAAGGCATATTTAGCGCCAAAGCAAGACCCAAAAATACAAAGACACTTGCCAAATAAAGTGGATTTCTTGATATAGCAAACACACCTGTATTAACGACTTTGGTTGTTGGATGACCAGGGTCTGTAGGTTGACTGAAATAAGCAAACTCACGGCGTGCCAAAACGACGAAACCGATGCCTATGATTATCAGAATGATTCCTATAGGGATTAGGGCTTGTCTAAAAATTCCTTGTAGCAGAGAAATTGGAACAACGTAGTTTATGGCGATGCTGATGAGAAATGGAATCCCAAAAACAACTTCTGCAATCTTCCAGCGACTTTTATGTGCAGAATCAACATTCATCTTAATTCACCAATCTTGGTAAGCATTAAACGATCTCATTATTGAGTATAGTCGCGCCAACATGGATTACCAGGCGATATCCAATTTATCAGCAACAGATTGTGCATCAAGTAAGGATGACTCAGTTTTGTACTCAGCTAACGATTCACGCAGACGCAGTTCAATGTCTGGGTTCAGTTCCAACTCATGCTCTGGGTCTCTGAGCAGATCAGACATTGTTTGTGTAACCACATCTTGAATAAGACTGCGAAACTCATCTATTGTTAGGTCTGCTACTTTTGTTTGGTTCATCAACATTCTCCTTACTCAATACAGCCATTTTACCATAACACGGCCGTTTCCTACCGTTTCAAGCGCCAATCCAAAGCTGTGTGGCGCTCAGTTGTCTTGTTGTTTTTGACGGCGATGGCGATGGCTTTGCGCGTGCCTACTAGAATAGCGAGTTTCTTGGCGCGCGTAACGGCCGTGTACAGCAAATTGCGCTGCAACATCATGTAATGCTGCGTCATCACCGGAATCACCACACAGGGATACTCCGCCCCCTGGCTCTTATGCACCGAAATAGCGTAGGCGTGAACCAGTTCATCCGCTTCCAAAAAATCATACAAAACCGGTGCGCCGTCGATGTTGATGGTCATCGTCTGTTGCAGCGGGTCGATGGCGGTGATGCGGCCAATGTCGCCGTTGTAGACATTTTTGTCGTAATTGTTAACGGTTTGCATCACCTTATCGCCGGTGCGGAAGGTGCGCCCCCCCAGACGGCGTTCAAACTTTTTGCCGCCTAGCGGATTGAGATTCGCTTGCAGCAGCAAGTTGAGATTGCTCACGCCCATACTGCCGTTATACATCGGCGACAGCACTTGAATATCATCCATCGGGTCGAAGCCAAATTTTAGCGGCACGCGCTTTTTGACGACATCGACCAGCAGTTCAGCCGCTTCATCAGGGTCGTCTTTGATGAAAATATAAAAATCGGAGGGCGGCCCATTGGGGTCAGATGGCTCGGTTTGGGGGACGAGTCCCTGGTTGATGCGATGGGCGTTGCTGATGATGAGCGAGTTGGCAGCCTGCCGGAATATGGTATTCAGGCGAATGACCGCCACCCGCTCCGAATCAATCAAATCGCCCAACACGTCGCCTGCGCCCACGCTGGGCAGTTGGTCGATGTCGCCCACGAGCAGCAAATGGGTGTCTGGCCCGATGGCTTTTAGTAAATTATTCGCCAAAATCAAATCGAGCATGGAGGCTTCGTCGATGACCACCATGTCTACGTCCAGCGGATTTTCGTCGTTGCGACCAAAGCCTTCGCCGGGATTAAATTCGAGCAAGCGATGGATGGTTTTGGCTTCACGTCCCGTCGCTTCTGTCAACCGTTTGGCGGCACGACCGGTGGGCGAGGCGAGGGCATAGGAACGGCCGTTTGCATCCAGCAAATCAAGCAAGGCACGTAATGTCGTCGTTTTGCCCGTGCCGGGGCCGCCGGTGAGAATGGTAACTTTGTGGGAAACGGCCGTTTCCACCGCCCCCATCTGTTGTTCAGAAAGATTTGAAGATTGAAGATTAAAGATTGAAGATTTCGTGCTCTCCTTTAATCTTTTATCTTTAATCTTTAGTCCCTTCAACCGGCTCGTCGGATGCCCAATCATCTGCTCCACCCGCTTCGTCACCCCGATTTCAGAATAGTAAAACGGCGTCAGGTAAACCGCCCGTTCCTCCCTAACGATTGACGATTGTTGATTGACGATTGACGATTGAACAGCCTGTCCTGAGCCTGTCGAAGGGCTACCCACTGAATACTGAACACTGTTCACTGTCAACTGTTCACTGTTCACTGCCAACTGTTCACTGTTCACTGAATACCGCAGCGTCTCCCGCTTAATAAAATCACTCGTCTCCAACGAATCAATTACCTGCGTAATCTTCGCCGTTTCCAGCCCCAGAATCTCAGCCGCTTCCGGCTCCAACTCCTCCTGCGGCATGTAGACGTGGCCTTCCTCCGCCATGCGATTGAGCGTGTAGGCCACCCCCGCTTCAATTCGCCCCGGATCATCCGCCGCCAGACCGAGCGCCTGGGCTATTTTATCGGCCGTTTTAAAGCCAATACCATACACATCATTCACCAGTCGATAAGGCGTGGTTTGCACCAC
>JACSSI010000786.1 GCA_014879345.1 Anaerolineae bacterium
CGGTAACGGATGATGTAAATAAACACCCCCAAAATAACGGCCGCTACCACGCTGGTCACACGCAGGGAAGGTGTCAGTTCTGGTTGGCTTCCACCCCATAGCATTGAAATCGGGATGATGCCAACGGCAACCAATAACTGCACAACAACAAAGATAAAAAGGAGTACCGATGCAATATTGGCTGCATTTTGTACCAAATTGGGTTTTGATAGGTAAGTCATGATTTTCTCCTTGATTACGCGTTTTTCTTGCCAAACGCTGTGTCTGAATGATTGAACCACCAACTGCTTGGCTACTGCTTGTGTTAAATTGCAGCGGGTTGGGCTTGTGAATATTTACCTGTAGTTTAGAAAATGAGAGGGAACGAGTCAGTCTACGAAAGTTCTATTTAGGGGTGTATTTGGGTTCTATGGGGATGTAGCAAAAGTGTTACAGAAAATACAGCTTAGACGGGGGGGATGTCTCATCTGATTGCGGATGTCTCATCTGATTGCGGATCCTCACTCGTCGTTCTAATTAAGGCACACACCCTGCTTATCTGGTCTTTGATTACAGAAGTAGTCGGCTGATAAGTTCGATAATCAACCTGACGGCAACGGGGAAAAGCAGGGCGGAGATGAAACCGGTCAAAGTTTTTGGCTCCCAGGGCCAAGTGGGAATCTTTTCGATAATCTCACGTGTCGTTACCAGACTGGCAAGTTGCTGGTTTAACGGGTCAGCCCCGGCCAGTTCTTGTAAATCGACGTGGTGATACAGTTGCTGGATTGTTGCCTCCAGCCGGGCATTAACCTCGGCTCGCAGTCGCTTCTTTTCGGCGGCAATATGATTGTGCATGCTTTGCAGCGGAATCACAAAACAAAAGATGGCGATGAATGACGCGATGCTTGTCAATGTAATGAGCGCAATATTCTCAAACGTGGACGGGTCTGTGACGATGCCAAACCAGTTCATTAGCAAGAGGCCGATTCCGGTTTGGGCAGTCAGTTTGGAGAACGCATAGAGCGGCGTTGGCTGGAAAAGGTTTATATTTATGGCCGTGGCGTGAATCAGTCGGACCTTGCGTAATTGCCAAATAGTATGGTAGAAGAATAAAGCGATCATGCTAAAGGCAAATGTGTAAACCAGAGATTCGCCTAAAGCCAGCCACGGCGACCGCTGGAACAGAACAACCAGGTATGGAGTAAAGTTGATGTAAACGGCCGTTAATAAAAACGACAGCCCAAGCGTGACCCAGATTCCACGCCGGGGCAAGGTCACCAGCTCATACGCAAGTCGCTCGTAATCTGAGTCTCGTTCGCCAAGTGCGGGGCGGAATGCAGCCAGTGAACGACAAGCCACCCGATTCAAATGATGCATCATTGCGAGTGCGCCCACAGGGTAGAATGGAACCGATGAGCGGTACAGATCAAAGACGCCAAATTGGACAGTGCCATCGATCCAGGCCAAGCCGTTGAAGATGATCACCAACCCAGCCAGCAGCACAAGATAGAAAAACCAGGCTGGTACTGGTAAGTGACTGACCCTAATTAAGAATCGATCTACCGGGCTGGCGGGATATAACGGGCAACCGTCTTTGCCTTTGGTTGTACTGGATATTTCTGCAAATTTAAGAGCCATTTTTTTCTCCCTGAACTGTGGAAACGGCCGTTTCTGCTTAACAAGGTTCCCCTTTGCTGAGTTCTAATCAATATTTGCATCCAGTATATGAAATTGAGGGTTACCCGTCGGCAACCGAAAGTTCTATTGAGGGGTGCATTTGAGTTCTATGGGGGGAGTCAGGGGGGTGTTACAGAATCTTGAGCTCCTGGGCGCGACTCACTGCCTGGGTGCGGCTGGAAACATTCAATTTGCCAAAAATATTGTTCACATGTTTTTTGACGGTACTCAGCGCAATCACCAACTCTTCGGCGATGGCCTGATTCGTCAAGCCATTCGCCAGCAAAGCCAGCACCTCAAGTTCACGGTCACTCAACGGCTCGATTAACAACTGATTCGGATCAGGCGGCGCAGAGGCCGCATCTGGAGCAGGGTCAATTGCCTGCATCAAGCGGATGATGTAACTGGGATCAGCCCCCTGTGCTAAAGCTGCCGCCAACAATTCTCGCATGGGCTGCCCTTCATCGACGAAGAGCCGGACGTATCCTTCCGGTTCTGCCAGAGAAAGGGCACGTTGGACAGTGACAACGGCCGTTTCCATATCTCCCTGTTCCTGATAGGCCAGCGCTTGCAGCACCAGAATTTCAACCACGCTTCGTCCCCTACCCCCAGCCTCTGCCGCCTGCAAAAGGCGATCCAGCAGGCCCATTGCCTGCGTCATAACCGCCTCTGCCCGGTCTTGCTGGAATTGCACGATGAGGATACGCGCCAGCGTCATATGGTGATATTCACGCAGGTAGCTAAGCTCGTCGTCCGCCGTCAGGCCTTCTCTTTGCGCCCAATCCAGCGCTGGCGCAATGTTGCCCTGTGCCAGCCAGACCTGTGCCTTCAGCGCCGCAGCCGGACGCACATCGGGAAGCGGGTCTCGTTTATAGTACCGTTCCGCCGTGTGTACATGATCCAGGGCGTCGCTCGGGCTTCCCTCAGCCAGCTTCAACCGCGCCATCGCCACATGCCAGCGAGAGACGCTGCCCGGCAGGATGACTTGCTTGTCCAGATCTTTCTGGCCTTGTTGCAGGTACTGTGAGGCTTCTTCCAGGTTGTTCCACTCACGGTGCAGCGTACTCAGGCCGATGTATTGATCGGCCGTTTCCTGCAAAACTAGCTCGTCTTGCTCCGCCGCAATCTGCAATGAATGGGCGTAAATACGCGCAGCCTCATGGAGATGG
>JACSSI010000787.1 GCA_014879345.1 Anaerolineae bacterium
CCAAAATCGCTCAAAGGCAGGCGGGCCGTTTCACCAACGGCCGTTTCCAATTCCACGATGACCTCTTCCGTTAATGGCTCACCGGGGACGCTGGCCAGGGCAAAGGAAAGTGAATATGCTGGCGTGAGTCCCCAGGCAGTCACTTGTTCTTCTGGCAGCGCGATTTCATAGGATGGTTGCCTGGCGGCTTCCCAGGTCAGATGGACTGCTTTGTTGCCCTGTTCGGTTTGCCCATCGCGCAGTTTTAACACTTCCACATTGGCAAGGGTCATGTCCTGAGCCATCGCCTCGGCTCCTGTTACTTCGGTGATGGCTAATTTGGCATTGCCATTGTTGGTGTCTACACGGATGAAAGGCGCCGCCTGATATTGGGTCACAATGAGAGTGCCAGGCAGCCAGTTAACGGCCGTTCCCGGATTACGAAAAACGTCACGATAACCAGGTTCATCACGCAGGCTGGCATTGAGAAAACTGGTGATCAGCACTTTGGCGGTCTGCTGCTGTTCTTCCGCCATGAGCAACGGCGCACGATTGAGCAGCATAGAATTGTAGACACCGCGATCCTGATCGTTCCAGACAGAATTGAACTGACCGTGATTGGCTTGATAAACGTAAGCCAGTGCTTTGAAACCGTCTGGATTGTCATTGAAGCGGGTACGGCTGTATTGCTTTTGGCCGTAAAGCATGAAAGTATCAGCGTCGTGGCCGCCAGCCAGCAGCAGGTAATTCGCGTGATCCAGTGTGGGTTTGCGGTCACCTGGTCCACCATAAAAGTCTGAAGGCGCAATGGAAACGACACCGCGAATGCCAAACCCAAACTCATCTGGACGGGAAACGGCCGTTACCGGATCCATCGTGTGCCAGTTCAAATACTCGGCCCAGGCCACCGCCTCTGCGCCGCGAGAATGGCCGATGAGAGCAATGTTGTCCATATCTACTTTGCCATTGAAGGAGTTGCCCGGTGTCTCGTTCCAGCCTTGCCACTGCTGCAAATGTTTAAGCAGCATCCAGGCACGTAGCGGCATCTCCTCAAAACCACCATCAAAGAAAAAGAGACCGTTGAGAAAATTTTCATCCACCGAGACGACAATGTAACCCTGACTGGCCAGATGTTCGCCCAAATAAGCGTAGCCAGGGTCGGAATAGTCGCTCATGGGATGGTTGCCATGCACGATCAACACCAACGGAAAAGGCCCATCACCTTCTGGATACCAAACCGTACCGTTGAGCGGCAGTTGGCTGAAATCAAAGCCCCAATACCAGCGGTAATAGGCTGCCGTCGGGCCACTGTAGCCGGGATAAATGGCTGTGCCATCCACGACCGGTGTGGTCAGAGCAGCAGCCTCACCAAATTGGGGACGACGGCCGTCTTTTCCACTGCCGTAGCTGAGTGTTTGTACGGCATACGAGCCAGGTTGACCGGGGTCGGCCAGGGTTGATGAGCGGGAAACGGCCATACTCGGCATTGTCGCCACATAATCATCAACCCCAGGATTGATCACCCAGACCACAAAGCCGAGGAAAAGCAAGACGGGGATGGTGATCAGGACAATTTGAATGGAACGGGAACGGCCGTTTTGTCGCGCCAGCACTATCATCATGACCGTGAAACCAGTCAGCACAATGGTTATCTCACCCACCACCGGCAAGGTGATGTGCTGAAAAAAACTGTTTGACCAGAGCAAATCTCCAGCGATGAAAATGAAAGCGCCTAAAATCCGGCCTACCGGTGGAGCCGGAATAGTTTGTAACGCATGGATGCCAGAATCAAAGTGGAGCAGGCGAAACAGGCTGCGCAGCAATTTCCACAGCAGGATGGCAATGCCTTCGCCGAGGGAGATGATGGCAAAACCAAGAAAACCCATAATCGCCGCCACTAAAATTCGGGGTATGCCAAAATCGAATTCAACTGAAAGCAGCGCCGAGACAAAGATCGCACCACCCATCAGCCCATTGGCAAAACCACGCAGGGCGATTAACCAGGAGGAAGGGGAAGTGGAAACGGCTGTTTCCGCTGCCGTCACATCAGTAAAGGGAATGGTAGATGTATTCATAAAACACCCTTCCTTGGAATTATTGGACATTGGCAAATTTTGTTCTGCCAAATCCTAACCTGGATAAACCAGAACCAAAAAGTTTATGGCATCGAATTGGCGCTAATTTTCACAAATTTCTTTTTTCGCGTTAATTCGCGTTAATTCGATGCAAAAATTCTTGTCTTTTGTGCAAGCAGTTCACTGACAAGGTACTAAAGAGCCATGCTGGAATAATCATCCTGCTGAAATGGCTTCTTTTGCCATGACTGCTTGAGTTTCAGGTTTAGGTTGAGGCACAGCCAAACCATTGGGGCTGAAGAAAATGAGTAAGGCGACCAATGTAAAGCCAAGCCCACCAATAATGCCGACGGACAACGGGCCAAGAATGGGATTAGGCGTTCCTTGTGTAAAAATCATGCCCATGCCAGCAATGCCATTGACAGCGGCGTGACCAATGACAGCCGGCCACACACTGTTGCTTTTCAACGTAACCCAACCCAGAAATATGCCAATCACCAGACAAAACCAGACCATCGCTAATGGGCCGAGGAACGGAGCGCCAGGGTAGTCGAGGCCGTAGTTGTGGCCCATGAGAATGACAGGCCAGTGCCACACGCCCCAGATAACACCCATCAGGAGCATCGCTTTGCGCCCGCCCAGAGGCATGAGTTTGGGTTGTAGATAACCACGCCAGCCAAATTCTTCACCAAATGTTGCCGCACCGTTCGCAATGGGCGAGATGATCATGGCCTGGATGACTTGAACGGCCGCAATGAGCCATAGATT
>JACSSI010000788.1 GCA_014879345.1 Anaerolineae bacterium
TTATCAATATTTTTGTCTGTATCCCTCTCTGGTTTCCCGACAAGCGCATTAAATTTACGAATCAAAGCATTTTCTTGTTTAGCCATTGCTTTTTCTTGAGGATTGGCGAGGCTGTTTTGGATATGCTGACCTAACTGGTAATCATCTTCGATGGTGGGTACTAATTTCACCAGTGCAGCAACGAGCAGATGGGGGGCTTCATTTTCAGGCAATGTTTTTGTTTCCAGGATGGTATTTGCGATGATCTCAACTTGATTTTTATCGGCTTCTTGAAAAGGTCGATTTACAATCGCGTTGTGATTTTCGTATAGATAGGTGGCTAAGGTATCTATTCCTCTATCAGAATTCTCATCCGCTTCGCGTAATCCCATTTTTGCGCTTAGTGCGTGTGCTAACTGTACCCTCAAGGCAGAAGGGGGATGTCGTAAATCAATGGATGGTGCTATGTCTACTGTGCCGATAGAGGGATCCAAGGGTTGTTCGCCTAAAATATTGCTTTGTTTTTCCGAGGTGATTTTATTATCTGTGGCTTCTTGCAGATTCGGTGTTTGAGTGGAGTAATGTCTGTCCAAGATGCGTTCCAGGGCATCTGCCATGGTGGAACCAAGGCATAAAACGCCGATGCTATCTTCAAGGAATTCTTCCAGCCAGGCCTGACGGATTTCTGGAGCAGGGATTGTCTCATGTTGATTATCTCGAGGCAGCTTACTTGTTTCTTTATCATATGTCGTCAGCCAATTTTTCCAACTATCATAGGGCAAGATTTCTGGATGTAACAGGTCTTGTATGATGTTTTTTGCGGATTCTGTTTGAACAAAGAGTCCGGCAATTTCATGCCAGATCATTGACCAGTCCCAGGGTGAATACAGATTATTAAATGGAATGCCAATCACCGCAATTTTGGGCATATATTCAAATGTTACGAGTTCGAAATGACGGCCGTAATGCGGCAAAAGTGATGGTTTCCCTTTTTCTTTCATTGCCTCTTGGTTTAAATTTTCCCAGGCAGCATCAAGGGTTTTGATAGTTAATTCCACGGCTTTGTAAGTGGGGGGCATTAAGAACGAGGTTGTTAAAAATGGCATCAATTTATTCCATTCTTCACCAATGCGGTTGGTTAATTTTCGTAAATGCTGCTCTGCTGTGGCGTCGTTCTCGTTTTGAACGAGGAGTTCTCCGGTTTCGTAGTAAGCATCGACTGTTGCCTGAAAAGCCAGGATTAGCTCTAAAACCTGTTCTTTCCAGGGGCTTTTATACAGGCTTTTATTGATCGATTGGTAGCTTTGATCAATAAATAATTGGATACTGTCTTTTTGCAACATGATTGAATGCTGGCTTGGGCTGTTCATTTTTGTTCCTCCAATGATGGGCGGTAGGCTGGCTTACCGTCCAAGGTAAAAATGACTTATTCAAGTCGAATATAAAAAACGTCCCGCGATCAAACTGGCCTTTGTTGACCAAGAACGATGTGGACAATATTTGATGTGGACAATAAATATGATGTTGGTTTTGGTACGTCTTTACAAGGTTAAATCGCGAATTGTTTGCTGGCTGATATAAAATAGTATAGGGGATGGTAAAGGAGCTGGTCAAGGGGCATTGAGGCATTGAGGCGTATTGGTAGTATGGCAAGTGATTTGTGGATAAGGTTGAGGGTAACGGCCGTTTCCTTTATGATTGATTTCGGGTAACTGTTCAGGTAGCGGCGGGTGGTGCGAACCGCTTTGGCTTCGACAGGCTCAGCCGCCGCTATGCATTAAGTTTGACCACCACTTGTATCGATACGATTTCGTTGAGAAAGACGTTTTGTCAAGTCTTGATTAGAGGATAAATGTGATGATTTATAAAAATATTTTGGTGCCTTTGGATGGTTCGGAGTTGGCCGAGCGGGTGGTGCCGGCGGCTGTATCTTTGGCTGAGGCGATGGCGGGCAGTGTGACTTTGCTGACGGTGGTGGCAAAAAAACCGGGCGCTGATGTGAATTTGGTAGCCAAAGCTATTCAGACGGGTCAATTTGAAGCGGATTTGTATTTGCGCTCTGTGCGTAAACGTTTTTTACCGTCGTTGGTGGGGATAGAAACGGCCGTTGTCACCGGAAAGCCAGACAAAGCCATCATCGAATATGCCAGGGAACATGCTATAGACCTAATTATTATGTCTACTCACGGCCGTTCTGGCATTACTCGCTGGTCATTTGGGCGTACGGCCGATAAAGTGCTGCGCCGTTCCCCATGCCCTACTGTGATTTTGCGCAGCGAGCACGTCATCAAGCCAGATCAGTTTAAACGGATTTTGCTGCCGCTAGACGGGTCACGCCTGGCAGAACGGGTGCTGGAACCGGCTATGGAAATGGTTAAGGCAATAGGCGTTGAGCTGTTTTTGCTTCAGGTAGTGGAGAAAGGGTCGTTTTACGGTTTTGGGCATGATGAAGCACATGTTGATGAAGAGGTTGACGCGGCTATCACATACCTGGCTGAACTGCGTGAACGAGCCATTCCCCCAGAGGTGACAGTGCATACACATGCCGCGGTTGGCTCTGCGGCTGATGTGATTGTGGATTATGCGGCGGAGCAGGCGATAGATTTGATTTTGGTGTCCAGCCGGGGAAATTCAGGTTTTGACAGTTGGATGTTTGGCAGTGTGGCTGAAAAGGTGATGAAGGGTGCGCCGTGTGCTATTTTGGTCATCCGGCAGGAGCCATTTGTTTAGAGTTGGCAGGTTCGGCGTAAACACGTTAGTAGACCGGGGCTTTACCCCCACCCTAACCCTCCCCCAAAAGGAGAGGGGATCGGCCTGGCTCCCTCGCCCCTTTGGGGAG
>JACSSI010000789.1 GCA_014879345.1 Anaerolineae bacterium
CTCGATTTGGATATGTCCTCAGACTACGGCCCGATTCATTTTGGCGTGTGGCGTTCAGGGATGCAGGATGGGAAAACGGCTGTTTCCCTGGCTAAACGCATCGACCAATCCCCCCATCTCACCCTGGATGGCGTCATGGGATATGAGGCGCAAATTGCCGGTTTGGGTGACGCCAATGCCAGCCAAAAAGTGATGAGCCGCGTCATTCGCTTGCTCAAAAAGCGCTCCGTGCCAGAGGTAGCACAGCGCCGCGCCCACGTCATCGCTGAACTGGAAGCGGCGGGGTTGAGTTTGCGCTTTGTCAACGGCGGCGGCACGGGCAGTTTGCACACCACTTCGCAGGAAACGGCCGTTACCGAAGTGACAGCCGGTTCTGCCTTTTTTGCGCCGCTGCTTTTTGACCATTACCAGGATTTCCAATTCCAACCCGCCGCTGGTTACGCCATCCAAATCGTGCGCCAGCCCAAACCTGGCACGTACACCTGCCTGGGCGGCGGCTACCCCGCCTCCGGTCAAACGGGCCCCGACAAATCGCCCCAGCCCTACCTGCCCATCGGTGCCAGGTTAGACAGCAACGAGGGTGCGGGCGAAGTGCAAACACCCATCCACTACACCGGCTCGGAAGAATTGGCGCTGGGCGATCCCATCTTCATGCGCCATGCCAAGGCGGGTGAGTTGTGTGAACGGTTTGAGCGCTTGCTGTTGGTGAGAAACGGCCGTGTACAAGAATCTGTAACGACGTATCGTGGCGATGGGCAGTGTTTTCTGTAAATACGAGAAAAATCGAGGAACGAATGAGTAAATTGACATGGACAAATTGGTCCGGTGGGGTGCAGAGCTGGCCGGAGCAGATTGTGACACCGGGCAGCTTGGATGAGATTATTGAAGTGGTGAAAATGGCTGCTTCGACAGGCTCAGCACACGGTGCTGCCCAGCAAAAACAAATCCGGCTGGTGGCTGCTGGTCACTCCTTCACGCCCGTTGCCCAAACAGACAGCATCATGATGTCGCTCGATAATTACCAGGGAATTGAAGCCATCGACAAAGAGGCGGGACTGGTGACGGTGAAGGCAGGCACGCGCCTGTATCAACTGGGGGCGACGCTGCATGAAAATGGTCTGGCACAGGAAAATTTAGGCGACATCAACCAACAATCCATCGCAGGCGCGGTCAGCACCGGCACGCATGGCACAGGCGCAGACCTGCAAACGATTGCTACTCAAATTGTGGCGCTGAAGCTCATAAACGGCCGTGGCGAACTGGTGACGATTGATGAAAGCGAGCCGGATTTACTCAATGCAGCGCGGATTTCGCTGGGAATGCTGGGCATCATTGTCGAGGTCACACTGCGCGTTGTGCCAGCCTACAAACTCCATCTCATCAGCCAACCCGCCAACCTGGACGGCATTTTGGCCGACTTGGAAACCCACAAGCAAAATCGCCACTTTGAGTTTTTCTGGTTTCCGCACACAAAAACCGTCCAGTTCAAACGGATGAATCCCACCAAAAAAGAGCCAACGGAAGACGGTTTTGGCACCTGGCTGAATGATGTGGTTATCGAGAATGGGGCTTTGTGGCTGGCGTCAACCATCAGCAAACAGATACCATCCACGACGCCAGCGATTTGCCGCTTGAGCGGCCGTTTTCTGAGCAAGGTAGAGAAGGTGGATTATAGTTACCGCGTCTTTGCCGCCACACGCACGGTGCGTTTTGAAGAGATGGAGTACAACGTGCCTGCCGCATCGTTCACCGACTGTTTACACGACATCGAAGCGGAGATTGAACGGCAGCAATTCCCGGTTAACTTCCCTGTGGAGTGCCGCTTTGTCAAGGCCGATGACATCTGGCTCAGCCCTGCATATCAACGCGATTCAGGCTATATTGCCGTGCATGTGTTTAAGGGGAAACCGTTTCGGGCTTATTTTGAGGCGATTGAAGCGATATTCCAGAAGTATAACGGCCGTCCTCACTGGGGAAAGCGCCACACCTTCACCCCTGCCCACGTGCAAGACGCCTATCCCAAAGCCAACGATTTTCTACAGCTACGCACCGAGTTCGACCCGCAGGGTATCTTTCTCAACCAGCATTTACGCCAAACTTTTGGAATTGGGCAAAGCAATCAATAGGTTTCTTAATCATGTCATTCTGAGTTGGGGGAAACGGCCGTTCCCGTTATTGAGCATTAAATCAAGTTTGGTTCATTCCTGGATTTGTCCACTGATCGGACGTCCAATTGTCAATGTTTGTCGAAGGTCTTCGTCTAGTTTCAGATAAATTTCATCTGGTTGCGCACCTAGTGCATCCAACGTTTTGCTGAAAAAACAACGAGCCGTCGCCGTCGTTGTTATATCGAATATCTCAGCATCAGAAAATCCATGTGTTCGTAGTGCTTCAATATCTTGTTGAGTAACGGCCGTTGCATCCCACACAACCTGTTCGGCAAAAGCCATCATAGCAACTTCTGCTGGGGTCAATTCGGCCGTATGATAATCTTGCGCTATCAAGTTCATCTGCTCGGTGGAATAAAATTTTGCCTGTAAGATCGAGCCGTGCGCCAACATACAATAAGAGCTTTTCAGGGCGCGAGCCGCAGCCAACGTCACTAATTCATAGCGCCTTGTGTCCATATTACTACGAATACTACCTAGCAGATTGCTCCAGGCTGCCATCACCTGAGGCCGATGACTGAAGACTTTGGCATAATTGGGAATATATCCCTGCGCTTGTAGATTTTTATCATACATTTCTTGTACTTCAGTTGATGCTTCATCTTCTGGAATGGTATGGATAAATGCCATGTTTTTTGCTCCT
>JACSSI010000790.1 GCA_014879345.1 Anaerolineae bacterium
ACAACTTTAAACCGCACCCCACGACTGCGGAATATTATGGCGTGGTCACAATTTTGCTTATAATGCAGCCCACAAGAAACACACGGATGGCCGCCTATGAAAAAGACAGCAAAAACAGAACTTTGGCAGTTACAGACCAGTTTGCAGGCATTGGTGCGGGTGCTTGAGCAAGAGCCTTCCCATTTGGATGGGCGGACGTGCCAAATATTAGCTCGTTCATTGGCTGAGATTTTGCAAGAAGTTGAGACATTCCCTCCTAAAATCTCAGAAGAAAAAATCGAGACCTTTGCTAAAGATGTCTTGGTGAGCACAGGAGATTTGCAGCAAGAATTGGCAAATCATTGGTTTGAAGAGCTAAAACCTAAAATGGAACGTGCTGTCGAAAGGGCGGCGGCATTGGAACATGAGCTTGATGAATTTGCTTGCTTGTCATTAAATGGCGAAGCGTGGGGTGCTGTTTGTGTGAAATGTTTGCGCTGGGTCTATGTCGGCTCTGATACGGTGAGCGGCGCCCTGCTCGAAAAATGTACTGGCTGGTATGCCAGTTGGAAATAATACCAGCGTCTGATTTCAGGTGGCAGGGTAGGGGTGGGACAGGCGGGTAAAATCTTTGTTATTGTCCCACAACGCCGCTCCGCCTGCCTCACCCAAATTCCAATTTCTTAATCTAGTCGAGGAGTGTGGGACGCCCACGTCCCACACGGGACACGAGGGCGTGTCCTACCCCCTGCATCCTATTCATTTCGTGCCTGTGTGAGGTCGGTGGTAAAATGCGACCACAATTTTTAAGAGGAAGGATATTTCATGACCCAACACCATCGATTTACTGATATTGATCCCCAAATTGAAGCAAAAGTTGAAAACCTGCTAAACCAAATGACCCTGACAGAGAAAGTATGGCAGATGACCCAACTCGGGCCAAATGCGATGAAATCGAAGCCTGGCCTTATAGAAGAAGAGGTGCGTAAAGGGGCTGGCTCCATTTTGAACTATTACAACCCGGCTGGTATGAATCGCCTGCAAAAAATTGCTCTGGAAGAATCCCGTCTGAAAATCCCGCTCATTTTGGGCAATGATGTTATTCACGGCTATCGTACGATTTTCCCGATTCCATTGGCCTGGTCTTGTTCCTGGAATCCTGATCTGGTGCAGGAGGCGGCGCGGATTGCGGCTGAGGAGGCTCGTGCCAACGGTACTCACTGGACTTTTGCGCCGATGGTTGATATTGCCCGGGATGCCCGTTGGGGGCGGATTGCTGAAGGCTCCGGGGAGGATGTGTATTTGGGGATTGAGATGGCAAAGGCACAGGTGCGGGGGTTTCAGAGTCCGTTGAGCAACGGCCGTTCCCTGGTTTCATGCCCCAAACATTACGTCGGCTATGGCGCCACCGAAGATGGCCGCGACTATAACGGTATCGACATCTCAGAGCGCACCTTGCGTGATGTGTATCTGCCCCCGTTCAAAGCAGCTTTTGACGAAGGCGCTGGCACAACCATGTCGGCATTCAACGATATTAGCGGCGTGCCTGCTTCCGCCAACGCCTTCACCCTGCGCCAGATATTGCGGGAAGAATGGGGCTGGACAGGCATGGTCGTCAGCGACTGGGATTCCATTGGCGAACTGATTCATCACGGCTTTGCGGCTGACTTGAAAGAAGCAAGCAAACGGGCGGTGTTGGCAGGCGTTGATATGGACATGATGTCACACGCCTACCCCAGCTATCTGGTGGAACTGGTGGCAGATGGCAGCGTGCCAGAAGCGATTTTGGATGAAGCGGTGCGGCGCATTTTGCGCCTAAAATTCATGCTGGGTCTGTTTGAAGAACCCTACTCCGATGAATCTGAATGGGAAAGCGCTATCTTGAAGCCGGACTATTTGCAAACCGCCTTGGCGCTTGCCACCGAATCAATGGTTCTGCTTAAAAATGAAGGCGATTTGCTGCCGCTATCACCAGATTTGAAAAAAATCGCCTTGATTGGCCCGCTGGCAGATGATCATCATGAAATTTTGGGCTGCTGGTATCGCATTGGGCAAGACAAAGATACGGAAAGTGTGCTGGATGGCTTACAGCAAGTGCTGCCGGATGCTGACATCGTGCATGTGGTGGGTTGTGATTTGGAAGGAAAGATAGAGCCGGATGTGGCAACGGCCGTTTCTGCCGCAAACGCCTCAGATATCACCATCATGGTCTTGGGGGAAGGGGAATTCATGAGCGGTGAAGCCCATTCCCGTGCTTATTTAGACTTGCCCGGTCGCCAGCAAGAATTGCTGGCAGCGGTAGTCGCTACGGGCAAACCCGTCGTCGTGGTGCTGATGAGTGGACGGCCGTTAACCATTCCCTGGCTGGACGAAAACGTGCCTGCGATTTTACAGGCGTGGCACGGTGGGCTGCGTACCGGTCGGGCTGTGGCGGATTTACTGTTTGGCTTTGCCAACCCCAGCGGCAGGCTCACCGCCAGTTGGCCGCGCACAGTGGGGCAAGTGCCTATTTATTACAGTCAAAAAAGCACAGGACGGCCGCTTTCGGCTGGTGGTGTTGTTCAGTTCGACAAGAACCACTACACACGCTACATAGATGAGGAGCAAACTCCCCTGTATCCCTTTGGCTATGGGCTGAGCTACTCAAAATTTGTGTATAGCGACTTGGTGGTGGAGACGCCGGAGGTGGCTGTAGCTGGGGAATTGGTGGTAACGGCCGTTGTCACCAATACAGGCAGCATCCCTGGCACAGAAACCGTCCAACTCTATGTGCGCGACCTGGTTGGCGAAGTAACGCGTCCTGTGAAAGAGCTAAAAGGCTTCCAACGCATC
>JACSSI010000791.1 GCA_014879345.1 Anaerolineae bacterium
AGGCCAGCTTTTTCCTAACAATCACTCTCAGCCTTTTGATTTACCAACAGCATTCCCTCTTTTCTTGGTAATGACAACAGGGCTGATCATGGCTGCTGTTCTTTTGGTTTCAGGGTTTAATTTTTACGCGATGGGTGAACACAAAACGGCCGTTTGCTTTTTCAGCCTCAGCGTTTTACTTCTTGCCGCAGCACTCCATCATTTTTATTGGCTGATTATTTGGGATAGCACCAGCGACGGACTCAGCTACCTGTGGCTCTTTGTCCCTATCATCGGTGTTTTATTGGCAACTATCTGGTTAGTTTTGAAATTGCCCTACAAAATGAAACCAGCCGCATTCTTCTATTTACTACTGCTGCCTCTCGCTTTGATTATAATAACCAGACAAGCACAGCGCGTTGACTTCCGCCAACTTACATATACACATGCCGAACGGATTAGCCAGGCGCTAACAGCCTATCACGCGCAAGAGGGTTCTTACCCGGAAGAGTTGCGTCAGTTAATACCTGGATATCTCCTCACGCTCTCAGAACCGGTGATTATCTTTGGGCAAGAATGGTGTTATGAGGGTTACGGGGACTCATTTCAATTTGGTTTTGTAGACCGCGAACATTGGAGCGACCCTCGCCTTTTTGCGCATCATTACAGCGAGTCGGCAGAAAATGCTGCCACACTCCCCGCGCTTTGTGAGCAAGAAATCATTGCCTTGCAAGCACGCGACCCCCAATATTATAGATTACAAAACGAGTAAGAACTGAAGTTTCAGATAGACATCAACCATCAGCAGCAGCCCGCGCTCGGCGTGTTTTTGTTCCATACCAAATCAATGCCAGCCCAGTCAGGAACAAAAGCAACCACTCCTCTGGCTCTGGCACACCCGTGACGGTAAGCGTCTCTGTTTCGCCCACATCTTCAAACTCGCGTTCAAACCGATCATCCTGTTCTTCCAGGTTTTTGAGCATTTGTTCCTGCCGCTCGGTGACCAAGACAATCATTGAAGAATACGGGGTAACAATACCCTGATCCTGCGCCAGGGCATGCAAGCTGTCTAGCAGTTGCAAGGTGGACAGCGCCTCGCGGTGGCGCTGCATGGCAGCCAAAATAACTTGCCGGGCAGCCATTGCAGAAAAGTCGTCTGTTGTTTCATGCTCAATCAGATTGGGGGAAACGGCCGTTAATGCAGCTATCTGATCCGCAGCACCCGTTTGCCACAAATAACCATCGACCAGATCCGCCACCACATCATTTTGAGCGGCATCGGCTTTTACCAGCCAGCGCGTTAACGCCTCATCAACCGTCGCCGCTACCCCACCGCCGCTGCCTTGAATAGCGGCCAGCGTCGCATCGTCATAACCCAAAGGGAAATTGCCGCCTAAATGCACCATCCAGACCGGCATCGCCGGCACATCAATCTCCAGGCTCTCATCCATCATGCCAAACCCACTCTGATCCGTCAGCACGAGAACAATATCATACGGTTGACCATCATATAAATCATTAAACTGGGACAGCAGCACCGCCGCATCCTGTCCGCCAAAGTAGATGATGTCCTCTGCGTTCAGCGCTGCCAAAGGCACCACGGCCGGGTCTTCTCCACGAAAAGCAGATGCTGTCAGATACACGTCCACATTTTCAGCCAGGCTGTCTATTTGCGTCAGGGCCGCCGCCATGTCATCTGATATTTTCGCCATACTGCGCGAGCGATCCAGCACCACTGCCACGTTGATATCAGCGGGAATCTCAGGTATATCTTGCGCTGTCGCCGGACGCACCTGAACCACTTGCCCATCAGCAAATTGTGTCCTATGGGCAGCGGCCGTGATGGCAGAAGCGGCTGGCATTGCTGGCGGCAGCCACGACTGGGAAACGGCCGTTTCCACCCCATTCACCAGGCGCACCGTCTCGTCATCCCAATACACATTGCGCAGATCAGCCAAAGCGGGCATCGGCCACGTTTGCTCATCGGCCATTGTGCGGTAGGTGAACCAGAGGTGCATGGGAGGCGATCCGGCTAATGTTGAACGACCGCTTTCCTCATCCCAGTTCCATTGCTGGGCCAAAATCGGGAATACTCGCAGCCGGTATTGCGTGGGGCCAATCTGTTCGACCAACGCCGGATCCACATTGCGCCGTACCTCGTTTTTGTAAACCGCTTGCGCTGCCCCACGCGGTGCTACGTGGTAGCTAAATGCCTCGCTTTTATCATCGCTCTCTCCCAACCAAATACCAGTGATAACGGCCGTTTCCGGCAAACTGAAATAATAAACCACCTCCTGCCGCTGCCCGGTTTGGTTCTCATACACTTCATAAACCTCAATCTCAGCCCAATCTCCCTGTTCTGTTACCGTTGTTTCCTGCCGGGCAAGATAGACCTCTCGGTCATCAACCGCCTGCCAGCCTGCCCGTGCTTGATCCGACATCCAGGTGGAACGCGCAGCCCGCACGATGGTTTCTTTCTCCCCATCGACAATGGGTTCGTCGAAAAACTGTTCATACAATTCAGCCGCTTGGGCTGGCTCTTCGACGAATACCTGGTTTTGCCACCGGTTACTATCTGTTTCTGTATGCGGCTGAACTGGTTTGTATAAGATGGGGCGAGCCACCTGTTCATACAGATTTTGCACCTGTGCCGATTGCTGAGGTTTCATATATAGCGCGGATTCATAGATTTCACTGATATGATCCATCTCCCCTTGAGCGCTAAGATAACGGCGTGGCGCTAAATAGGCATTCAGCAATCCGGCACGAATGGCTTCTTCCTGATCCAGTAATGCGGCTGCTTCACCGATGGTTGTCGGCGGCGACTGCAA
>JACSSI010000792.1 GCA_014879345.1 Anaerolineae bacterium
TGCCAGCGCAGCCAGATTGTCGATTTGTTGAAACGCTTTGAGCAGCAGGCGCTCTTTAGCCCGCTGGGCGGCCCAACCTTGGCGAAAAGAGGCGGCTACCTCATCAATGGCTGCCAGACCGGCAGCGCGATCTGCCTGCGTGAGAAAAACCAACTGCCCATCAAGAAAGAACAACCTGAACCAGATAAGTTCATCCCAATTCTGCGGAGAACGGCGATACCAGGTAAGAACGTTACCTAAAGCATTGCGCAGGATTAAATAAACCACAAAATTCCAGGGTAGGTAAACCAAGTAAAAAGGTATGCGAAAATACAGCAGTAAAAACGCCACGCTAAACGCCACGCCCAACGCCACGCCCCACGCCACGCCCCACGCCACGCCCAACATCACGCCAACCCCCACGCCAACCGCCACGCCCAACACCACGCCAACCGCCACGCCAACCGCCACGCCAAACCTCACACCCCACGCCACGCCAAACACCACGCCCCACGCCACGCCAACCGCCACGCCAACCGCCATGCCAAACACCACGCCAAACGCCACGCCAACCGCCACACCAACCACCTCGCCAACCGCCACGCCAACCACCACGCCACTCGCCACGCCAAAAGCTACGCCCCATGCAACACCCCATGCAACACCCCATGCAACACCCCACGCCACGCCAAACGCCACGCCAACCCCCACGCCAAACGCCACGTTCAGTGTACTAAACGTGGCGTTTGGCGTGAACAGCGCCCTCATCGCTTCAGCCAGGGGCATCATTATCAGCAAACCATAAAAGTTAGCCAGAAACATCTGGCGCAAATAGCGGCGTAAATCAGCATTGTTACGCAGCTGCTTGCGCACACGCAGCACAGAAAAATCCCCGTCACTATCAACGTCTACACCCAACTGCCGTTGATAATTCTGGAGCGTTATCGGTTTAAAAAACACCCAGTACAAAAATCTGAGGGGTTGAGTCAACCATTCTTCTCGTTTCATTCTTCTTTATTGCTTCCCAGCAGTTGTCCAAACCAGGCAATGAGATCTTGCCCAGTCAATTTGCCCACCAAGACAAGGATAAATGGGAAAATAACCACCAACAGCAGCACCAAATTCCCCGTTGATTGATCGCCAATCAATGTTTTTAACACCCAGGCCAATACCACCACCACCAGCAGCGAGATTAAGGTAATTACCAAAAAAGACTTTAAATCCACTCCGGTTTGCATATTTTCAACAGGTTTCAATTCAGCAGGCGTCTCAATCACTTCGGGAGGGGAATCATCTGGTTTGTTATCTGCTGCCTCAACTTCTGGCGGGTTAGCTGCCGGCTGAGGTATTGGTCGTTCCTGTTCAGCCACCCACTCACTAAAACCAAGGCTAAATGGTTTATACACTCCATTTTCTGACAGCAAAACCCCTTTCCGCGCCAGAACACGCACACGCGTTTGGGCAGCAGAAACGGTTTCACCTTTCTGCACAGCGAGAAACGCAGTTTGTTCTTCTGGTGATAGGGCATGCCATAATCCTAGCCAGTGGCGCTCCGCTTCTTCGGCAAATTCTGCTTTAACTTGCTCCTGTGCAAAATCACTGTTGAGGATGGCGTCACAAAAGTAAAAACCCATCATTTGCAGGTAAAAGGGATGGGGGCCACAGTAAGCCAATAGATCATTTCTCAATACCACATCCACCACAATACCACTGCGCGCCATTGGTTCTGTTAACAAGTTCCGGGCAGGGCTGTCATCCAATAGCCCACAATTCAACTCGGTAAAAACAGTGTGGAAATCTGAAGTCAGGCCACCACTTTTGATCAAATCTGAAAGCGAATGCAGAGAAGCCGTTATAAAAGCGATCTGCCCGGCATTACCTAAGGCACGCCAACTATCAAACACGTCATCTGTAAATTCTTGCGGCCTTTTTGTCAGATTCTCAAACTCATCCAGGCACAAGACTGGCAAAAAACCAGCCGCTTTGAAACGACGTACCCAGGTTGAAAAGTCTGCCAGCGTACTTACCACTTCATCTTCATTCTGGCCTGCTTTTTGCATCCACTGCGTCACAGCACCGGAAAGCAGCCCGGCCAGGGTATGATAACGGGCGTCTTGTAAATCGAGATAGGCAAACATGTAACTGCTGTCTGTAAACGCTGGCTCATGATGACTCAGGTAATACATCAAGGAAGATTTGCCCACCCGCCTCATGCCCACGATGGAGCAGCTGCTCATGGTTTGCAAACGGGTACGCAGCTGCCGCCGTTCATTCTCGCGGCCAAAAAACATCTCCGCATCCGTTACCATTCGTCCAGCGCTGTAGGGATTGGTTGGCTCTTGTATTTCAGGTTGAGACGGCTGAGCCACGGGTTGAGGGGAAACAGGTACATTTGGATGGCCGACTGTTTCCGCTGGTTGGGTCTTGTCCGGTGATGGCGCTACCTGGTATGTTGCAGCTAATTGGGGGCGTTTGTCCACCAATGCCTGTATCAGTTCAGGCAGTCTCCCCCGCCGCTCCATGTAGCCAATGAGCTCTCGTGCCTGGCTGCGTTTACCACCGCTGCCCAAATCTTCATAATCCACTTTCAGGCTCATACAGAGTTCAGCCAACTCAGAAGTATTGAAACTGTTGGCTATATCATCAAGCAACTGGACTTTATCCATGACTTCCACCTTTTTAATTACAGAGAAACCTAAGCAGATTATAGCGCAATTTGGTTTGTGGGCATTGCTTTTGGGGGAGTTCTCCAGGGCGTTTCCAAAGTCAGCCTGAAAACAAGGCTCCCGCCAATCTTGCTTGAAAAACCCGTCGCAC
>JACSSI010000793.1 GCA_014879345.1 Anaerolineae bacterium
AGCCCAAGACCCCTGACAGGCTCAACAACAATGGCTGTCAGCGCTAAATTACCATCCTTGTTATCAACCACCCAATTATGATCATACCCGCCAGCAAGGATTAGCTGGTCATCATTTTGATCTATCCTGGCACCAATACGGGTGAGATACGTAAAATCCATAGGCGTCCCTGCTACCGATCTCAATTCTCCCGTAGGAATGAGTGTGTCATCAATCGCCGTAAATTCTTTAGCATTGATAGCCAGCTCATGATCCAATATATCGCCGCCTCCAGCCAGATTAAAGTAAGTATGATTGGTCAGGTTGACAACTGTAAGCTGATTACTGGTGGCATGATAATCTATTTGCAAGGCATTGTCGTTTGTTAACGTGTATGTAACATCCACAAACAGATCACCTGGATACCCTTCCTCGCCATCTGGACTAATATAAGAAAGTTTTAGACCAACCTTGTCAGATGCTGTGAACGGTTCTGCTTCCCAGATAACTTTGTCGAAACCTTGAAGCCCGCCATGCAGGTGATTTTTAGTATCGTTCTGTGCCACCGTGTACGAAACACCATCTAACTCAAATTTACCCCCCGCAATCCGGTTGGCAAAACGGCCAACCAGACAACCAAAATAAGGGTGAGGCGCAAAATACCCATCAATATTGTCAAACCCCAACACAACATCCGTTACCTCTCCGTTTCGGTCTGGAAACAGGATTGACGTGATAATGCCACCAAAATCACAAATTTTAACGACCATGCCGCTGTCATTGGTCAACACAAACAAATTTACTGACTCGCCATCAGGCGTCTTACCATACGTTTCTTTTATCAGGTTCATTTTTCCACTCAAATCATTGTTTTATTGGCAGGTATAACACCAACATTTTTGTGTAATAGTTGAGCGTATTATGAACATCTTAAACTCAATAGGCAAGCTCAGGACTTCGGTTTATGGAAAGATATTTTGACTGGCTGATTGCTGCTCTGTGTCTTCTGAAACTCTGTGGTTTGCTGAAAACATTCCCCTTCAAACAAAACTCACCTACTGAATAACAATAGTACGTGCAACCCAATTAAATTCATCACGTATAGGGCGCATAGATTTTGAAACAATTTGCGGCAAAACGGCCGTTTAGCCAAATGGAGGCAAACAAATGTCAAATGATAAAAAATTAACTCGTTCAGCAGATAATCGTTGGTTGGGTGGTGTATGTGGTGGTCTTGGCGAATACTTTGGGATCGACCCCACCCTGATTCGCGTCATCTTCGTCCTGGCTTCGCTGCTTTTAGGCGTTGTTGTGGGCGGCATGATCCTTTACGCTATTTTGTGGATCCTCATGCCCGAAGCTGGTGTTAGCATCCCAGGCGCCAAAGTCATTTCTGAAGACGACTAGCACCAATCTCTCAATCTCCTGAACCAAAAACCGGGCTGCGCCACTGGCGTTAGTCCGGTTTTTTGTTATAGTCAGACTATTCATATCTCAAGCACGCTCTCTAAAAGTTATATACTACCAGGGGGTTGCACCATAACACCGGAGGCATAGACGTGGCAACAATAATCCCATTCGTCGCCAAAGATTCTTTTGTAGGACAAAAACAAGAAGTGAAAGCTAAGAAAGTCGTCTGGGTTAAAGTAGGCGAAGGCAAAGTTGAAGCTTTAGACGACCATGAAGTCAAAATTGCTGGGAAAATCAGCATCTTGGGCTACTCAGGTGATTTGAATATTCATCTCACATTATCCGATAAAGATACTGAAGCCATTACAGGGCCAGGAACACTTCAACTCAACAAATACCTGGATGAAAATGCAAAATATGAGGTCAAAGGGCACGAACTGATTGTTTATGCTGTATTGGGAGACAAAGAGCAAAATATTGCCATCTCTCCTTGCAACAATGGCACCCAAACCGAATGTCGCCTGTTTGGTCATGTCAACGAGACTGTACATCTCGACCCGGCCAGCTAAAATTTTTGCACCTACAAAACCGAAATAACATTCTGCCATACAGCCGAATTCTTCTGAGTAAGAATTCGGCTGTTTCTTTTCAGTTTCTGCTTCCCTGCTCTCTTAATCTGAAAATTTGCAGTTCTTTTGCAGTTAATTTGCAGCCGCAACCCTTTTGTTTGTGATATGCTTCACATGTTGTTGCTGAGTGCAGCCGAGCCAAAAAACAGGGAGGAAATCTTAATGTTGTATCGTCACATGTTCCGTATGTGCTGGCCAGTATTGGCAGTTGTTGTATTGTTTGTTGTGAAATTGCAGGCGGCTGTCGCGGTGCCTGCGGTGTCGCCCGGAAAAGAACTGCCCCACCCACCCATAATCCATTATGACAATGTTAGATTAGCCATCTCTGGTGACCACCGAATGATGAATATTGAAAATTTATTTCGGCAATAGATTTGTCATTCCCACGCAGGTGGGAATCCATGTGTCGCCACTTGTGGATGCCCGCCTGCGCGGGCATGACATGATTACCGGTTTATTTTCTTAAGCTCCATAATTCAGCGGCGGCTATAGAAAGTCTGCTCAAGCAGGCTGTGAAAGTATCGCTGCAAAGTATGTTTCAGCATACTTCACTGTTTTAGACCAGAAATTCATTCTCGGGCGCTTGTGGCAGATGAATGGAACATTGGCAAATTTATCGGAAAAGCTAAGTTTTTAGCCACTGGCTGACAGTTTGCAATTGAAACACGGTATCTGAACAGGCCGCTTCGCGGGATGTTTTAGATCATTTATTTAACGCTGTATTGAACCCATAAGGAGGGAAAAAAATCATGCGTGAACGTATTCTTTGGATTGTG
>JACSSI010000794.1 GCA_014879345.1 Anaerolineae bacterium
GGCCGTTGTCCATTGAATGGCCTGCCGCGCCGGGACACGTTTGCCCACCTGCATCATTTCGATGGTGAAATCGCCGCCGATGGCCTGAATGGATGGCTGCTGTTTCAAGCCTTCCAGGGCAATGTCTCCTGTACCGGTGGCAATATCTAGCAAACGGCCGTTTTCCGGTAACTGTGCCTGCTCAATCACATATCTGCGCCATTTAATGTCCTGTCCGGCCGTCATCAGCCGGTTCATCGTATCGTAACGCCCGGCAATCCGAGCGAACATGTCTTGCACGTAATCTGCGCGTTCTTGTCCTTCTAAATGAGCCATTTTCAATGCGCAGTGTACAGTGTTCAGTGTACAGTGTTCAGTCCTGTTGGTCTCCCTAAAACCGACTGTTCACTGTTTACTGTTCACTGTTTACTGACTACTCTCCTTCATCTACAATTTCGGTTTCAAACCCACCGTCATCCTGCCAGGGCAGCACTTCACGCGCTTTGCTGGTGCCAGTGGGCGGGCCGATAATGTTCATCTCTTCCATGGCGTCGATCATGCGGGCGGCGCGGGTGTAACCAATGCGGAAGCGGCGCTGGAGCAGTGATGTGGACGCTTTGTTAAGTTGGCGTACCATGGCAATCGCTTCTGGCATCAACTCATCCTCAAACAGTTCCTTCCGTTTGTTTTCTTCTTCAATGGCAGCGAGTTCTTCGAGTAACGGCCGTTGCTTTTGGGGCGTAGGATCAGCAGGCGGCGGGAAAATCGGGTCTGGCATCAGCTGCGTGGGCAGGTCGTCTTCTGGCTCGATCACCTCCCCGTCAAGCAGTTCTTCGTCAATCGGTTCGTCCAGGATGGGAATCGGCGCGGTAGCCAACGGTTTTTTGGTAAAAGGCGGGCTGACTTTACCATTCGTACTCGTTTGCATAGAGTCTGCCGAAGACCCGACCACTGAGCCTGTCGAAGACCCGGCCACTGAGCTTGTCGAAGTGGAGCTTGTCGAAGTGGAACTCGTCGCAGGAGGCGGCACATACGGCGTCCGGCTGTTGGGGGGCAGCGTCGTCGCTGGCACAACTTTTGGTATAGCCGCTTCTTCCGCCGAAATCATGCTAAAGCGTCTGGCTTGCTGCCAATACGCAATCAACTTGCTCAATTCTTCATCACTGACAAAACAGCCCTGCAAACGGGCGGGTGCGGCAGCATCGGGGCTTTGGAAAAGCATGTCACCCTGCCCGAGCAAACGTTCAGCACCCGTACTGTCCAAAATAACACGGCTGTCGGTGCTAGAGGCCACCGCAAAGGCGATGCGAGCCGGGAAGTTGGCTTTAATCAGACCCGTCACCACATCCACAGACGGCCGTTGTGTGGCAATAATCATGTGAATACCAGTCGCACGCGCCATCTGCGCTAAACGAGTGATACCGCGCTCCGTGTCTTCTGGCGAGAGCATCATCAAGTCGGCTAACTCATCAATGATAATGACAATGTAAGGCATTTTCTGCACATTTTTCTGGCGGCGGATTTTCTTGTTGTAATCGGAGATGTTACGCGCCCCGATTTCGGCAAACATCTTGTAGCGGTTGTCCATTTCACGCATCGCCCATTGCAGCGTGCCGATAACACGCTCCATATCTACCACGACAGGCGCCGCTAAATGGGGAATCCCGTTGTACCCAGTGAGTTCCACCCGTTTGGGGTCAACCATGACCAGTTTCAAATCGTCGGGTGTGTTTTGCAGAAGCAGGCAGGCGATGATGCCGTTGACACAGACAGATTTACCCGCGCCCGTCGTGCCTGCGATGAGAACGTGGGGCATGGAAGCCAGATTGGCCGAGACGGGATTACCCGCTACGTCTTGTCCCAAGCCAATTGCCAGGGGTGATTTCTTGGCGATTTTCTGGAACGATTCGGATTCCATCACATCCCGCAGGGAGACGAGTGCTTTGGCTGTGTTTGGCACTTCGATGCCGACAAAACCTTTGCCCGGCACAGGTGCCTGAATGCGGATAGACCGCGCCTGAAGCGCCAGTGCCATGTCGTCGGCGAGGCCGGCAATTTTGCCGACTTTGACTTTGGTGCGCTTACCGCTGCGCATTTCCAAATAATTTGGCTCGACGCCAAACTGGGTGATGGTTGGCCCCTGGTTGATTTCAACGACGGTAGCAGGGGCGCCAAAACTTTCCAGGGTATGTTCGATGATTTCCACTTGCTCGCGGATCGTGGCGTCGCTGGTATCCTGGTCATTGCCACATTCCAGCATGTCGGCCAGGGTGGGAACTGTCCAACTGCGCATTTGGGCGTTCATGCCGCCGATGAAAACGGGTGTTTCCGTGACGGGCTGTAGGGCAGGTGGCGTTTCTTCTTGCGCGGCGCGGCCACGTCGCCCCCGTTTGGGCGTGACTTCTGGTTTTGGAACTGGTTTGCTTTGGGTAATGGGTACTGCGCTGGCGGCAGCCGCTTGTGCTGCGTTTGCTGCCGCAGCCTGTGCGGGGTCTGGGAGTGGCAGTTGCGCCGGGTCTGGTGAGGAACGGCGTAGTGCACCGCCTTTGGTGCGGCCTGTGTTGATGGGAATATCTCGGGCAATGGGGGGATCGTCGGCTGTTTCTTCATGCACGCCAAAGGTTGTTAGCGCCTTGAGGAAATTACCCAGGTCGGTGCGTGTCAGGCCAAAAAGGAGAATGGTGCCGATAGCGGCTATTACCACGAGTACGAGTATGGCACCTGGTGTGCCTACGGCTTCTGTGAGGATATAGCCAATCATGCCGCCAAAATAACCACCGCCTGTTTCTGATTCAGCGACAGCCCAGAAATCG
>JACSSI010000795.1 GCA_014879345.1 Anaerolineae bacterium
ACCGCCTAGAATATTCACACCCCCGGCGCGAATGTTGATCACATCAAGGAGAGAATCATATTTCCCCCCGTCGGCCATATCGAGGATGACATAGGTGAGACGGGCGAAAAAATAGCCGGAAAAGATAACCAGAATCGCGCCGTTTAGCAGGTCGTCTACGCTTTGGCCGCGCTTCTTGATTTCGCGGGCAGCCCACCATACCCCGGCTAAAATGCCCAGGGTAACTATGATGCCATACCAATAAATATCAAAGCCATTTCCGATGGGAATGGTGAATGCAACTGGGTCAATTTGTATCGAATCTAGCATTTATATTCCTCTTTTGTAATTGCTCAGAACCTAAGGGTTGACCTCGAGCGATTTTATGCTGTGGAGCCAAGCACCTTAGGGTCTCTCGAAGTAAAAATCTTACCTGGATAGCTACAAATTTCTAATCCATATATCCCAACCCGCGAAGCTGCTGCAACAGGGTGTCGTCGAGTTCAACCTCGTCTCCTACGTTTAAATGATCACGCTGATGGGTGACTTGCGTTGTCATACGTTTAATTTCTTCGTGTAGAGATTTGGCAAGCTGGGGCTGATTGGCTAATTCATTTGCTGATTCTAGCGGGTCAGTCTTCAAATTAAACAGTTCATCTGCTTTGTTGTTCACATGAATCAGTTTAAATGGTTCGGCTGCGCTTGCTTTGACGACGGCGCGACGTTCAGACAAACAGCCAAAGGGTTCTAACAATTGCGGCTGTCTGTTTTCGATGGCGCGGACGAAGTTTAGGGGTGGGTATATTTCGCTGTAGGCGGCGCCATTTTCAGGGTCACGGCCGTTTATGGTGTGTGTCAATGTCAGCCCATGAACAGTGGCGGGGTCCAGATTGGGCATGTCGGGCAAGTGACCGGCCGCATCGAGGATGGTGTGGTAAACGCGGCGGGTGCTGACAGGTGTGGCGATGCGGGCTGCTTGCAGGCGCTCCGGCCATTGCAGCATCAGCGGCACATGAACCAGTTCCTGGTAAGCCACGAAGGCGTGGCCCATGTAGTTATGCTCCCCGAGACCATCCCCGTGATCACTGACGATGATGGTGAGGGTGTTTTGGTGACGAGAACGGCCGTTTAACACCTCAAACAGTCCGCCCAAATAATCATCCTGGTAGGCTACCTCCGCATCATACAAATCACTCAGCACCTGGCTTTCAAGATCGCCCAATGGTTCCGCCAAAGGCGCTGCCCAGCGATAAGCCTCGCGGTTCCAGGTCTGTAAAATGTCACGCGCTTCCTTGCTTTTGCGGAAATAAGGAGCCGTTTTGTCGATAAATTCTCCCGGCGGCCAAAAGGGTAGATGTGTTTCCATCAAGTTCAAGAATAAGAAAAGCGGCTTCTCCGTTTCCTGCTGTTCTCGATCTTGCAAAAAGCGGCTCACATCTCGGGTGGAACGCGCATTTTGCCCTTTAAAATTGGCAAAACGAGACCATAACGGCGTTGTCCAACTGTTCAATGACAGGCGAAATGCCAGGTCAGACTGCCCGAAAAAATTTTGCACAGGGTAGGAAATTTTTCGTAAGAACTGCGTATAGGCTTCTGTAGCTTTCGCAATGGGCGCCGGGAATCGGCTGGCGCTTTTGGGTAAGCTGGGAAAGGCACCACCGTAATTGTAAAAGGTTTTAAAGCCACGTTTGAAGCCGTTGTTCAGCACACCCACCAGCGGATTGTTACAAAAACCGACCGTGTCATATCCGTTTTGGGTAAGCACTTCTGCTAAATGAGGAATATCGGGACTTAGGCTTTGGGATGATTGAGTGACTTGATGAGCGGTGGGGTAAAGCCCACTAAAAAGAGAGGCGTGGCTGGGAATTGTCCATTGGGCGGGGGAAATTGCCTGTTCAAAAAGCGCAGCCTGGTCGGCAAATTTATCCAGATTAGGGGTGTGGGCTTTCTGATGACCGTACGTGCCAAGCCTGTCAGCACGTTGGGTGTCCAATACGATAAAAACGATGTCAGGTTTGCTCATATCAACTCATATCCGTCAACTCCTTATTTTACTCCGTTACCAGTCGATAACCAACACCTCTAATGGTTTGAATCCAGCGCGGCGCGGCCGGGTCTGTTTCTAACTTCTTGCGTAAATAATGGATATATGGTTTGACATTAAGAACACCTTGCTCATCTTCAAACTGCCACGCTTGCAGCGCCAAATCTGCCGTTGTGACAACTTTTCCCGCATTTCTCACCAGCACCATCAGCAAGTCAAATTCTCGATTGGTTAACTCTTTTTCCTCTCCATAAACGATAACATGGTGAGCGGGTGCGTCGATGATGAGATCGCCGTCGCCAAATTTGAATAGCTCGGTTGTTTGGGGCTGGGAGGTGATGCGGCGTAAGAGTGCCATGATTCGCGCCAGGACTTCGGCCGGGTTAAACGGTTTCACAATATAATCGTCTGCGCCCACTTCCAGCCCCTGTACCACATTTTCTACATTGCCCATCGCTGTGAGAAAGATGATAGGCATGTCGGAGAAAGTGCGAATTTGCCGGCACATTTCCCAGCCGCCCATTGTGGGAACCATCACGTCCAGCAGTGCCAAATCCGGGTTTTTGCTGCGTGCCAGGGCTATGCCATCCTCGGCCGTGTAGGCAACGAGCGGGACATAATCAGCCGAAACCAATATCTGCACGATGGTTTTGGTGAGAGGGACATCATCATCTACCACGAGAATTCTGTGGGGCATTTGTGCTGTTAACTCCCAAACCAGTTTAAGATATTTTCTAAGAAAATGGGTTCGACTTCTTCAGGAAGTG
>JACSSI010000796.1 GCA_014879345.1 Anaerolineae bacterium
CGCGATAAGAGGGCACGCCCAACTCGTGCGCCGCTGCAACGGCTTCTTGCTGACGGAGTGCCGCCAACTTAGCTGGCGCTAACAGGTGGCCGTGAGAAGCACTGCCATCTGTCATAAAAACGATGTGGACCTCGGCCCCCGCCGCCGTTTTCTTGAGTATGGTTCCGCCACAACCGAGCGTCTCATCATCTTCATGGGGGGCAAAAACGAGGGCAGATTGCTGCAAAACGGCCGTTTCCGGCTCTTCTGCCCGTTTTGCCATAATCTGCTGCCGATACCGGTCACGCAGCCAATACCGCAAGGACAATGCACTCATAATGCCTCGTAATAGCCTGTCAGCGTCTGGGCAATTTGCGCCCAGGAAAAAGTCGAAACAACGCGCTGCCGACCTGCTTCTCCCATCACTTGCCGTCGTTGATCATCAGCGGCCAACGACATCATCGCTTCCGCCAATGCCGCCACATCGCCGCGCTCCACCAGCAAGCCAGTTTTGCCATCATCCACAATCTCCACCATGCCTCCCACCTTTGTCGCAATAACAGGCTTATAACAGGCCATCGCCTCAACAAGCGACATGCCAAACGACTCACTGTAAGACGGATTGACCAACACATCCGCTTTGTGATAATGCTCAACAACCCCGGCATGTGATGTCGGCCCCAGAAAATGAACCCGATCTTTCAGATTTTCAGGCACCATCCGCTTGAGAATCTCGCCATAATCATCTTCGTAAAACCGGGAGAGCGCATTAATCGCCGGATCATCACTGCTCTGCACGATAAAATCAATAGGCAGTGCGCCAATATGCCCCAGAAGATTCAACTCCAGGTGCGGATTCTGCTGGGCAGCTATTGAAAACGCTTCAATTAAATCATGCACACCTTTTTCAGGAGAAACGCGCCCTACAAACAAAAAGCGCTTCGTCTCATTAACTTCTGCACTTTGATCGGGTGTGGGGGTAGAAAATACATCCACGTCCACGCCATTGTAAATTGTCTGGCAGCGATCCGCGTATTGCGGAAAACGGTCTCTAATTTTCTGCGTAATATAATTGCTGGAGCCTAAGACCAGGCTGCACAGCTCAATGCGCCGTGCCATATCTTCATAAGACAGTTGGGTCAGCCATTCACAATTCATATGCAAAACAAGCTTCGCCTTCGGCACCACAGCATGAATCACCGGCACAAACTGCGTGAAATTATGGATATGGACAATGCCAATTTGCCGCTGCCGCAAACTGAGGGCAACAGACAGGCTGTAATCCAGATTATTAAGTTGAGAAGCATAACCAGGTAATGAATCGCTGCCGAGCCGCGTTATCAAGCCGCCTGTTTTGTTGACAACGCGGTTGGGCAAAGCTGGCACAAGCACATATTCCAGATTGGGCGGCGCTTCAATCCGTTTTTGCACTTTTGACCGCTTGGCATACACATACACAGGATGCTTCTGCGCCAAATGCGGCGCTACTCGATTCGACCACAGGGCAATCGAATTCTCAAAAGGTGATACCATTAAATCAATGGGCTGATTTACAAGTGCAATGTCCATCTTACCTTACTTTCAGTTCAATTTTTTTTACTTTTTTAGAAATTTACCGAGCCAATCAACGTCGGTCAGGCTATCATTACCACCTTAACGCCTCACTTTCGACCTTTGTTTGCTCCCTCTTGTTTCTATTCATTCTACCAGCTTTTAATGATGCGTTTTTCTGCATAAAAAGGCAAGTAACGATGCTCTACAAGCAAAACCTCGAAAGTAATAGCGCAAGAAATGTTTTATATAACCTAGTGGTGAATAAATCAATCTTCTGTTCACACACCTTGCCCAAAAGCAAAATTTATCGTTCACGAGTAGAGTTAAACTTAAATGGAATCACGTCACCCCCTCTTACGCATTCAAACAAACCGTCTATTCCTATTTTTACTGCTGTTGTTGCCCATCTTTTGCATGATGCCATCTTCTGTGCAAGCAGACGTGGGGATAGATGGCAACCCTCTCTTATCAGGCACAGTTGTGCTCAATCGTTATGCGCGTGTTTCAACTATTTCCGGGAATACGATTACTGTCGAGAATATTGCAGACCTCAATGATGGTGGAGCCGGTCATTTTGCCAATGAGAGTTTATCGCCTGGGGATTTAATTCTCATTTATCAGGCTCAAGGCGCTTCATTCACAAATTCGAATAACGATGCAGATTACGGTTCTTTTGCTTATCAAAACGCGGGTCATTATGAGTTTGCTATTGTTGCCTCTGTCTCTGCAATCGACAATCAAATTACGATTGATGCCAGTAATACGCCGCCATATGCCTGTAGTGGGCTTAGCAACACGTATAGTCCTGTCAACGGCCGTTTACAAGTTGTGAGAGTGCCACAATATACATCCCTTACCATCGACAATGGCACAACGGTAACGGCCGTTCCCTGGAATGGTACACGTGGCGGCATTGTGGCGCTGCACGTGCAGTACGACTTGATTGTGAACGGCGCGATTGATGCCTCGGGCATGGGCTTTAGAGGGGGAGACCCAGCAAATGCGCCAGCAAGCCCTCCTGTCAGAGGCATAACAAGCTTCCGAACTTCAACCTCTAGGAACGGTGGCGAAAAGGGAGAAAGCATCTTGGGAGATTGGGCTGTTTATGATTTGAACAACGGCCGTTACGCCAGAGGTGCGCCAGCCAATGGTGGCGGAGGTGGGAATGCCCACAATGCCGGCGGCGGCGGCGGTGCCAACGGCACTAATGGCAGCGGTGCCTGGATATACGGTCAAGGCTTCGTAGCTCCGGACGA